>JANXWI010000541.1 GCA_025351205.1 Deinococcus sp. | reverse complement strand
AGCAGCACCAGACTGGGGCGCTCGCACCGCCCACGGTGGGCCGAGAGGTACGCCATCGCCTCCGGGCCGCCCTGCGCCGTGACCACCTGCGGGCCGTCCAGGGCACCCTGGCCCATGACTTCCAGCGCCAGTTCCAGGTCGTTTGGATTGTCGTCCACCAGAAGAACGTGCCGTTTCTGAACTTCCATTCCCGCCTCCAGGCCATTCCCGCCGTTTCGTCTGCGGCCTCCATATCCAGCGGGCCTTATCTTTATCTAAGATTAACATTCCGGGTGAAGGCAAAGTGAGACTTTGGCCCTATTGGACCTGCACCTCTCCGACAAGAATCGTTCTACAGGTGAAAACAGCCTTCAGTGGGCATTCATGCGGCAGCCACCCGCTACACTGCCCGGGTGTTGACCAAGCGCATCATTCCCTGTCTGGACGTCCAGAATGGCCGGGTCGTCAAGAACGTGCGGTTTTTTGAGGACCACCGCGACGCCGGAGACCCCCTGACCCTGGCCCGCGCCTACGAGCAGCAGCAGGCCGACGAACTGGTGTTTTACGACATCACCGCCACCCATGAGGGCCGTAAATTAATGCTGGACGTGGCGACCCAGGTGGCCGAGGCCGTCATGATGCCGCTCACGGTGGGCGGCGGCGTGGACAGCGTGGAAGACTTCCGGCAGCTGCTGCTCGCGGGCGCGGACAAGGTGAGCGTCAACAGTTCGGCGGTGCGGCGGCCACAGCTGATCCGCGAGGCCAGCGATCACTACGGGGCGCAGTGCGTGGTGCTGAGCATCGACGCCAAAAAACGTCAGGACAAGAGCGGCTGGAACGTCTTCGTGGGCGGCGGGCGCATCGACACCGGCCTGGACCTGATGGCCTGGGCCGAACAGGGGCAGCGGCTGGGCGCGGGCGAGCTGTGCCTGAACATCATGGACGCCGACGGCACCCGGGCGGGCTTCGATCTGGAAGCGACAAGGCTGGTCAGTGAGCATGTGAGTCTGCCCGTGATCGCCTCCGGCGGAGCGGGCACCGTGGGCGACTTCTACGACGTGCTGACCACCGGCAGGGCCGACGCCGCGCTGGCCGCCAGCGTCTTTCACTTTGGCGAGCTGAGCGTGAACGGCGTCAAGGCCGAGCTGAAGAGGCGCGGCCTGAACGTGCGCCCGGCCTGGAGCGACGTGTGAAGGGTCCGGGTCAGGTCAACTTCGGCCCGGACGGGCTGGTGCCCGTGGTCACGCAGGACGCCGCCACGGGGGCGGTGCTGATGCAGGCGTACGCCAACCGTGAAGCGCTGGAACACACGCTCGCCACGCACCAGGGCACCTACTTCAGCCGTTCGCGGGGGAAACTCTGGATCAAGGGTCTGACCAGCGGAAACGTGCAGCACGTGCTGAGCGTGTCGCTCGACTGCGACGGCGACAGCCTGCTCTACCGCGTGCAGCAGAGTGGCCCGGCCTGCCACACCGGGGCCTACAGCTGCTTTTACACGCCGCTGCTGGAAGAGGAAACACCGGCCCCTGACGCCACTCCAGCTCTGGATACCGTGCTGGAGCGGGTCTACGGCACCATCCGGGAACGCCTGGAAACCCTGCCGGAGAACAGTTATGTGGCGCGGCTGCACGCGGGCGGCCTGGACCGCATTCTGAAAAAGATCGTCGAGGAGTCGGGCGAGGTGCTGCTGGCCGCCAAGAACGCCGCCACAGGCAGCCTGACCGAACGACAGGCCGCCGCCGCCGAACTGAGAACAGAGGTGGCCGACCTGCTGTTTCATACCCTGTTTGCGATGGCCGAGGTGGGCGTGACCCCCGCCGAGGTGGCCGCCGTGCTCGAACAGCGGGAGGGCAGAAGCGGGCTGAAGGGGCCGAAAGAGGCGGGCTGAGCGGCCCCTGATACTGGTTCCGGCCAATCCGTTGTATTTTTGGAACCCCGCCAAAAATACAACGCCCCATCAAAATCAGTATTCCTTTCCTTCTCCTTCCTGGCCCTGGATGAACAGAACATCACCGTTCACCCGGAACCTGTATGAAGGGCGAGATCACGTTTCGATCACGCCACGCTGACGTGCCGCATGCCCGCCTCAAAGTGTGCGCTACACTGTGCGGAGTTTCCACCCTGCATGGCCTGTTCCTCGTAACCGGAGTTCCTGTGCAGCGTACGGGCAGGGCAGCCACGGCCCCGTCTACAAGAGGAGTGTATTGATGCAAGCGGCCAAAATCAGAGTCATCGGTCTGGGCGGGGCAGGCAACAACGCCGTGAACCGCATGATCGAATCGGGGCTGGACGGAGTGGAGTTCATCGCCGGAAACACCGACGCGCAGGTGCTCGCCAAGAGCCACGCCGAGGTGCGTATTCAGCTGGGAGACCGCCTGACGCGCGGACTGGGCGCGGGCGCGGACCCCGAGGTGGGCGAGAAAGCCGCGATGGAAGACCGCGAGCGCATCAAGGAATACCTGGAAGACACCGACATGCTGTTTATTACCGCTGGCATGGGCGGCGGCACCGGCACCGGCAGCGCCCCCGTGGTGGCCGATCTGGCCCGCGAGATGGGCATCCTGACCGTGGGTATCGTGACCCGCCCGTTTGAGTTCGAGGGGCCACGGCGCAAACGGGTGGCCGAAGAGGGCATCCAGAAGCTCTCAGAACGGGTAGACGGCATGATCGTGGTGAACAACCAGAAGCTGCTGACCGCCATCGAGAAGAAAGCGCCCCTGCGCGAAGCCTTCCTGATCGCCGACCGGGTGCTGTACTACGGCGTCAAGGGCATCAGCGACGTGATCAACGTCGAGGGGCTGATCAACGTGGACTTTGCCGACGTGCGCAACCTGCTGTCGGGCGCGGGCGCAGTCCTGATGGGCATCGGCACCGGGCGCGGCGAGAAGCTGGCCGACGAGGCCGCCCTGAGCGCCATCAACAGCCCGCTGCTGGAGCGCGGCATCGAGGGGGCGCGGCGCATCCTGGTGAACGTGACCGGCGGCAACGACCTGTCGATGCACGAGGCCAACGAGATCGTCGAGAAGATCAGGGAGGCTACCGGGCAGGAAGACCCGGACATCCTGTTCGGGATCACCCCCGACGAGAACGCCGGAGACGAGGTGCGCGTGACCGTGATCGCCACGGGTTTCGGCGACGGCCCGGCCTCGATTGCCGGGACCGCCTCGCGCGGCAGCGGGGCACTCGACAACATCGTTCGCGTGCGGAGCGGCAACAGTTACGACCCCAAAGATTACGAGATTCCTACCTTTTTACGCAAGGGTGACCGCGAGTAAGTGAAAACTGGAAGTCTTAATGGACAGGTGTGCATTTTTAAATGAACTGATCAACTGTCAGAGGAACATCGCCAAAGAGTTGGTGGATGTAAATCGGGTCACGCTCTGCGGTGGCCCCCTCAGGCCGCTGCTCTGAACGAGCGTAGAAACACTGTCCGTAGTGCTGCCCTAGAGCATTTGTCAAAAAGGCGTTCTCTTTTTGACCGACCAACGGGAGTGAATTTAGTCGAGCAGGTGGGAGAATGGAGGGACGAGAGTGTTGTTCTCTCGTACCGGAATTTGGACAACTGCCCTAAGCGAAAAGAAATCACCCTGCTCTCAGTAGAAAGAGCAGGGTGTTTATCTTTCAGCTTAATTATAATTCTACACAGAATTGATCTGCTCACAAACTAAAAAGTATATTCTGAGGCGCCAATTCATCTATGCCGCTTGCCTGACGCTTCCAAGTCAGCAATTCTACTTGCTGGCAACCTGAATTTCTACCTTCACGATGGTATCCGGCTTGGCGCTGCCGTTTTCGGTCTTGGTCAGGGCGTTCACGGCGTCCTGGCCGCTGATGACCTTGCCGAACACGCTGTAATCGCCGCTCAGAAAATTGGCCGGGGCGAGCGTGATGAAAAACTGCGAACCGTTGCTGTCGCGGCTCTGGGAGCGGGCCATGCCCAGTACGCCCGCCGCGTCGAAGCGGGCCGCCGGGGTTGTTTCGGTGGTGAAGGTGTAGCCGGGGCCGCCCGCGCCCGTTCCGGCGGGGTCACCGCCCTGGGCCACGAAGCCCTCCACCACGCGGTGAAACGTCAGGCCGTCATAGAAATGATTGAGCGCCAGAAACACGAAGCTGTTGACCGCTATCGGCGCGGCCACTGAGTTCAGGTCGATGGTGACCAGGCCCTTGCTGGTGTTGAGCAGGGCACGGTACTTCTTGGCCGGATCGGTCACCTTGCCCGCCGCCCTGAAACTGCGAAGGGGCTTGTCGCTCAGGAAAGGAACGGCGGTGTAGGCGGAAGTGGGCGCAGGGGCCGCTGCCGGAGCAGGCGTTGCCGCCGTGGTGGTGGCCTGACTTGTCGTGGGCTGTGTGGTCGTGGGCTGGGCCGTCCCGGTCTGGGCCGCGTTGCGGGCCGGGGCGCAGGCCGCCAGACTCAGGAGCAGCAGGCCGGGGGTCAGGGTCAGGCAGAGGGTGGTTGGACGCATATGGACAGTTTAAGGCATCCGTCAGAGCGGTTTTCTCATCTTGAATGAGCGCCGGAGCGTCAGCGGTCCTCGACCTCTGCCACTGATCAGATGTGTCTGGCCGCGCTGCGCTGGTCAGGAGGGCGTGCCCAGGTGGCTTGCCGTTCTCATGATACGGATTCCGCTCTATTCCGTAACACCCGGAACTGCACCGGCTGTTCCTGCATGCCGCAAAATCCGTATTTTTCCTACTCCCGTTGGTCGGATTGATTCCGAAAACAGAACGGAATCAATCGGAATTGGTATGAGTCGCTGCTCTCGCCAGGACGCGGGCAACGGTGGTTCCGGTACCCTCAAGGCTGCGGAGGGGCCTCCTCGGCTGGCGCTGGGTCGGCCTCTGACCCTTCTGCCCCGAGTGGCAGCAGATAGCCCACCTTCAGACCGAAACCCTGGCCCGCCGTGCCACCCGTACCACCAGATTGAACATCGCCAGAACGTGTGCCGCCGTAGCCTTCCAGGCTGAGCGTGCCCGCGCCGAGGAGAAAGCTGGCGTGTACGCCGTACCGCAGGACTTCGGAGGTGGTGCGCCAGGGTTCGTAGGCGGCGAATAATCTCGCGGTGCTGCCCTCGCCCAGCGCGCCGTCCAGGCCCAGAGACCCGTTCAGGCCCAGCGTTTCCGGTCCCACCAGAGCGTCGAGCGAGGCCGTGACGCCCGTATCCGGGTCGGCGTAGGTCGCGCCCGCCAGCGCGCCCAGCACGTTCTGCCCGGCCCGCACCCCCAGGCGGTAACTCAGAACGCCCTGCCGGAATTCGGCCTGGGCCAGCACGCTGCTCTGACCGCCGAGGGTTCCTGCCACGTTCAGCACGGTGTCACGGTTCAGGCGGTAGCGGGCCGACGCCCCCAGGGCCGCGCCGCTGCCCCGCAGGTCGGGGGCCACCTCTGCCCAGCGTGCCAGCGGGTCAAAGCGGGTGAGGGAAGCGTTCCAGGCGCTGCCGCTCAGGGTCAGCGCGACTGGCCCCGCCGTGCCGCTCAGGTTCAGGCCCCCGCGCAGACCGCCCGAATACAGCGCGGCTCCGTCCGCCCGCAGCCGGAGCGCGCCCAGCCCCGGCAGCACCAGGCTGCGGGTAAAAGAAGCGTCCAGCGCCCGGCTGCTCAGGCCCGCCGCCAGCCCGAAGCCCCCGAGCTGCACGTCCTGCACCCCGATTCTCAGCAGCCCGTCCTGAAGAAGCGTGCCGCCAGCAGGCGCGTAAGACACCCCGAAGTCGAGGCTGGTGGCCCCCGCGAGGCCGGAGGTCAGCGCGGCCAGGGCAAACAGGAATCGGCGGTTGCAGAACATGGCCTGAACATAACACCGAGGGTCCAGAAAATCATGTGGCTGACAGAGAATTCCAGAGCATTTGTCAAAAAGGCGTTCTCTTTTTGACCGAGCGGGCAGGCGTGCCCAGGCGCGTCCGTTCTGCCCAAGAAGCGGGCAGGCGTGCCCAGCGGTCAAGCGTCGCCAGCGGCGCTGTTCTGGACAAGAAGGCGCGTATCGTCGTGAACGGAGCGGTCAAGCGTCGCCACCCTCCGGTGCAGAAGCGTGTTGACCAATCTAGCCAGAGGAGGGGCCGCCCCCGACGACTTGCACCTACGCGGCGCTGTTCTGACCAGGAACACCCATGAGGACGCCACTCCTCCCGTTCTGCCCAAGCGGCGTAGCGTCGCCAGCGCCCAGCCCCCATACAGGTGCGCGTTCTGGGCAAGAAGCGGCGCTGTTCACGCCAAGAAGACAATGGAGCTGACGAAAGGCAGTTATTTCGTCAGCGGAGTTCGGACAAATGCTCTAGTCCACCGTCAACCGATCTGATGGGGGTCAACTTCTGGTAGGTCATTGGATGCTCAGCCCGTTCACCCCCTCCCCAGCCCTCCCCCCTCAAGGGTGAGGGAGCGAAGTGGCCTAAATTCACCCCGTCCTGATCGGTTGTCTATGTACTAGTGGGTCACTTGCCACAGATGTACGTGTTCAAGAGATTGCCTGAGTCGAGCACGCTCCAGAGCCACCCAGTGCATGGCGTCTAGAACGGGCCCGATCTCGCCTTGCTTTCCTTTTGCCACCCCAAACGAACGGGGTCGGGTGGCGATTCCAGCCACGGGCGG
>JANXWI010000530.1 GCA_025351205.1 Deinococcus sp. | reverse complement strand
GGCGCTGATGCTGCCCGCCGTGCAGCGCGCCTTTGAGCTGATCGGCACGGCGAAGGTCAGCACCTCGGCCCTGGACGCCCGCAACCTGGGTTTCCTGCACGGCACCGACACCGTCGCCATGAACCGCGACAACCTGATCGCGGAGGCCAAACGCAAAGTGCTGGAACTGGCCCCGGACTACATCCAGCCGGTGCCGAGGCAGGACATTCCGGTGATGGGCGACGCCGCCATCGCCGCCATCAAGAGTGCGCTGTACGGCATGCACGAGGGCCGGTACATCACCGATTACGACCTCGTGGTCAGCAACGAGCTGGCGAAGGTGCTTTCGGGCGGCGTGGGCAACAACCGCAACGCCAGAGTCTCGGAACAGCACCTGCTCGATCTGGAGCGCGAGGCCTTCCTGACGCTGCTGGGCAAAAAGGGCACCCAGGAACGCATCGGGCACATGCTCAAGACCGGCAAGCCGCTGCGGAATTGAGACTCAGAGTCCGCCTCGAAAGCAGGACTTGAAAGATCAAAAAGTTAATAGTATTGTTAACACAGGAGTGCCGATGTCGTTTCGTCTCAGGCTCGCCCGCCACCCTCAGCGCCTGAGCACTCCACATGCCCTGGTGATTGAAGACTTCCTTCAGTTTGCTCGACAGGGGAAGCGTACCTGCCTGCGCGCGGCGATTGAGATGTGCGCCGATCTGCACCAGAACGGTATGGAATCTCGGTACATCAAACACCTGGCTGGACCTCTTTATGAGCTGAAAAAACGTGCGAGCGACGGCGGCGCACGCGTTTATTTCTTCAGACATGACGCCGAATTCATTCTTGTTCACGCAGAATGCAAGAACGAGAACAAGGCCGATGTTGTTTTTTTAGGAGACGCACTCGACATTCTCGAAGCTCTTGAGGGCGATGTACAGGTGCTTTCTTAACAGTCTGAGGCATAACAGTCTGTCCTCTTCCCGAAGATGTGGAGGTAAATAAAATGTCCAACCGTGAAACCCGCCTCAACGCCTTTCTCGCTCAGCCTGAACGTAATTTGCAGATTAACCATGAGCTGCCGGGTCTGCTCGAAGACGTGACCCTGAGTGAGCTGACAGCGACAGTAGAGCGGATTATCAGCACTCAGGCCGCCGGAGCAGCCCTTCAGAAAGCCCGTCAGCACCGTGAACTTTCTTTGCGGCAGGCCGGGCAGAAAAGCGGGCGCAGCGCTCCACGAATCAAAGCGATTGAAAGCACCGATGTCGATATTCGTCTCGGCACAGTGGTTGAGCATGCCCGCGCTCTGGGATACGGTGTACACCTGTCGCTGACTCCTGTAGATGGCCTCGGCCCGGTTATCCAGGCCGATCTGAGCAGTGAAGACGCTCGCCCGCAGATAAGCCGAACATTGAACAAACAAATGATTCGGCCCACGCCTTCAAAGAAAATCCACGTCAAGAGCAGATGAAATCCATGACAAAACGTTCAAAGAGTTCTTCACTCCCCCTCTACGCCCGTATTCTGCTCGGCGCTGGCGTGGGCCTGGGCGTTCTGCTGGGCGTGGGCTGGTACTACGCCGACGGGCTGGTGCACGTGCGCCCGGTGCGCCGCCCCGCCTACCCGACCCGCGTGCTGGCCCTGGAGGAAGGCCACGGGCACACGCACCTGACGCTCACACGCACGCCCTCGACCTCACGGCCAGGGGTCATCACCCTCGACTGGCAGGTCGGGGGCGAGACGATGAACGCCCAGCTCGGCCCGCCCCTCTCCAGCAGTTCCAGCAAGGGCGTGGTGCGCGAACTGCGCTGGCAATCTGCACCGTTGCGGGTGGGCCAGTCGGTGCGGGCCAGCACCATCGGGCACGGTCAGCCGCGCGACCACGGCCTGCCGCAGCAGGACATCACCGTACCGGGCGAACATGGCCCGATGCCCGCCTGGCTGGTCCCGGCCAGTGGTGAAGGTCTGGCCGGGGCCGCCGGAAGCGACTGGGTGATCGTCACGCACGGCTACGGGGGCCTGCGGCAGGACGCCCTGCGGATCCTGCCCACTTTCCACCGCCTGGGCCTGAGCAGCCTGACCATCACCTTCCGCAACGCCGAGGGTGCGCCGCGTACCCCCCAGAAGGTGTTGCGGCTGTCGGCAGAGGAGTGGCAGGACCTGGAAAGCGCCGTGGAGTACGCCTATCAGAACGGGGCGCGGCAAGTTCTCTTGTTCGGCTTCAGCATGGGCGGCAGCATCTCGCTGGCCTTCCTGCGCTACAGCAGCCTGGCGGGCAGGGTGGTGGCCGTGATGCTCGATTCTCCGGCGATGGAATGGCGGTCCCTGATCACCCACCACGCCTACCGCTACCGCCTGCCGATTCCGCTGGTGCTGTCGCGCATCGTGGCGTGGCTGACGGTCTTCAAGAGCAA
>JANXWI010000491.1 GCA_025351205.1 Deinococcus sp. | reverse complement strand
ATCTTGGGCAGAACAGACGCCTGGTCAACCGGGTGGCGGTGGTCGGGGCCACCCTGCTGTTCCTGCTGGCGATTCCGGCCTTCGTGGGCAGCGCCATGATCGCCCTGTCCAACCCCATCTCCTTCGGCGCTTTTCTGGGCGACTGGACCCGCTACATTCCGCGCCGCACGCCCAAGCGGCAGCTGATGGGCGCGGCCTTCCTGGCCCAGCTGGCCACCCTGCTGCCGTTCGGCTTCGGGCTGGCGGTGGCCAGCATCGTGGCGGGCGCGGCGCGGAAGTACTTGAAGAACGTTGACTTTTCCGGCGGCCTGCTGGCCGTCTCGCCCGGCTGGTACTTCCTGCCGGTGATCGTGATCGCATTGATCGGCGGAATGTCCACCGGAACCACCTCGCTGTACGGCACCGGCCTGGACTTTTCCAGCGTGTTTCCCCGGCTCAGCCGGGTGCAGGCCACCCTGCTGGTGGGCGTCTTCTCGGTGCTGCTGATCTTCGTCGGGCGCTTCGCCTTCAGCCCGGTGACCTCCATCACCACCTTCGTGACCCTGATCATCGTGTGCACCACGCCCTGGATGGTGATCCTGACCCTGGGGCTGATCTTCCGGCGCGCCCACTACGTTCCCGACCAGTTGCAGGTTTTCAACCGGGGCCAGCGGGGCGGGCTGTACTGGTTTTACCGGGGCTGGAACCTGCCCGCTCTGCTCGCCTGGGTCGTCTCCGCGCTGCTGAGGCTGATGGCGGTCAACCTGCCGGGCCAGTTCGTGGGGGTGCTGGGCAACCTGGCGGGCGGCGTCGATGTGAGCCTGCTGGTGGCCCTGATCCTGCCGCTGCTGCTCTACCCGCTGCTGCTGTTCGTCTTCCCGGAGCCGCGCGCGGTGTTCGGCCCGGCGGGTCCGCGCCTGAGCCCCGCCTGCGATCTGCCGGTGGCCCCGGTGGAGAGCGTGAGGGGAAGCCAGCGATGAGAATCCGGCAGATCATCGACCTGTCGCTGGCCCTGGACAACCACACCCAGGTGTACCCTGGCGACCCGCAGCCCTCGCTGAGCGTGGCCACAACCATCGCCGGGGAGGGCTACAACCTGCTGAACGTGCGCCTCGGCTCGCAGTCGGGCACCCACACCGACGCGCCCTACCATTTCCTGGAGGACGGCCCGAGGCTGGACGCGCTGCCGCTCGCCCTGTTCACCGGGCCGGGCGTGGTGCTGGACGTGACCCACCGGCAGGACAAGCAGGCCATCACCCCGCAGGACCTGCGGCCCTACCTGGGGCAGCTGCGGCCCGGCAGCGTCGCGTTGCTGCGGACCGACTGGTCGCGCCACTACCAGACCGAGCGCTACTACGCCCACCCGCACCTGAGCCTGGAGGCGGCGCAGCTGCTGCTGGACGCTGGCATACCGACCTTCGGTACCGACACCATCAACATCGGCGATACCGTGCTGGACGGTACGCCCTACGACTTCCCGACCAACCGGGCGATCCTGACGGCGGGTGGGGTCATCTTGGAGAACCTCACCAACCTGGCCGCCGTCACCTTCGACCCCTGGATCGTCGCCCTGCCGATCAGGCTCAGCGGGGCCGACGGCGCCCCGGTGCGGGCGGTGGCCATCGAGTGGGACGGGGCAGCAGGCTGAAGCGGGGAAAACACGTTTCCCTCGTGAGCCTGGCACCCGAGATACAGAGGTGCCGAGTGATTCAGAGCGGAGCGAGGTCGTCCTCCATGGGTTGACTGGCCCTCCTCATGTCGCTCCACGACCGCCCTAGACAAGTCGTCCGCCCGGTGGGTCATTTTCTCTACTGTCCAGATGTCTGACAAAGTACAAATGTGCATGATCAATATGCAGGGTCATGGCGTGCGGTCCCTCCGCATCAGAGGAGTTTCATGTCAAAATTGCCCGTCTCAAAATTGCCTGTGCGTCCGTTCGCCTCCCGTTTCACTCCAGTCCTGGTCATCACCATGCTGCTGGCGGGCCAACCATCAGACGCCCAGTCGGCAGGCAGCGACAAGACTGTCGCCATTCTGACGCCGTTTCAGCAGTCGGTCACCACCAATCTGATGATCGACTCCTTGCAGATGCAGGCCAAGGGCCGTGGATGGAAAACCACGGTCGTGGACACCAAGGGCGACGTCGGTCAGCTGGCCAGCCGCATGGAGGACGTCATCTCGTCGAAGGTGAGCGCCATCGTGATCGTCAGCACCGATCCCAACCAGCTGAAAACCCAGATCGCGTCGGCGGGCGCGGCGCGGATTCCGGTCTTCGGATTGGACAGCGGGTACATCAGCGGCATGGCCATGAACGCCACCAGCGACAACACCGCCATGGGCAAGACCATCTCCAGTTTTCTGTTCAAGGCCATGAACGGCAAGGGAAATCTGGTGGTGCTGACCTACCGGCCCCATCCTGGCGTTCTGAAGCGGACCCAGGCACTCGACGCGGCGCTGAAGGCCTATCCGGGCATCAAGGTCATCACCGAGCAGCAGGTGCAGGTTCCCGGACCCATCGAGAACTCGCGCAAGCAGATGGAGAACATCCTGCTGGCCAATCCCGGCAAGGGAGCCATTACCGCCGTCTGGACCGGCTGGGACGAACCCGCCATCGGGGTCACCCAGGCGTTGCAGGCGTCCGGGCGGCGCGACATCCTGGTGACCGGCATCGACGGCAACAGCCAGGCGGTGGACCTGATCCAGAAAGGTTCTGCGCTACGGGCCACCCTGCGGCAGAATTTCCCGCAGATGGCCACGTTGGTGGTGCAGCAGATCGACCGCGTCTTCAAGGGCCAGCCGGTCAGCGCCACCGAACTCTTCGCCCCGGCCACCCTCGTTACCCGCAAGCCCTGAGGTGACCCCTGGCCCGGTTCTGGAGGCCCAGCATCTGTCCAGGCGCTTCGGTGCCCAGCTCGCCCTGGATGACGTGGACCTGAGCGTGTCGCCCGGCCAGGTTCACGCCCTGGTGGGAGAGAACGGCGCGGGCAAGAGCACGCTGATCAAGCTGCTGAGCGGTGTCTACGCGCCCACTGGCGGCACGTTGAGGGTGGGCGGCAGGCCCGCCGTGTTCACCGGCCCCGCCGACGCGCAGCGTGCCGGTATCCGGGTGCTGCATCAGGAACGCCAGCTGGTGCCCGACTTCAGTGTGCTGGAAAACCTGTACCTGGGGGCCGACATTCCCACCCGGGGGGGCCGGGTGGACTGGAACGCCATGCGGCGGGAGGCGACCCGCCTGCAAGCTGAGCTGGACCTGGACCTGCCGTTAGAAGAGCTGGCCCGGCACCTCACGCCCACCCAGCGGACCCTCACCGAGGTTCTGCGGGCGGTGAGGGTCCGCTGCCGGCTGCTGATTCTCGACGAACCCACTGCGTCGCTGTCGCACCAGGACGCAGTGGTGCTGTACCGCCTGATCCGGCGGCTGAGCGCCGAGGACACGGCGATTCTGTACATCTCTCACCGCCTCGAGGAGGTGTTCGACCTTGCAGACGAAATCACTGTCCTGCGGGGGGGGCGGGTTGCCGCCCGCTTCAGGCGCGGCGGCGTGGACGCTGACGGGCTGATCGCGGCGATGTCCGGACCGGGCGCTGGTCTAGACCATGAGCGGCAGGCCGACCTCACCCACCGCCCAGGCCAGCCGGTCCATGCACCGCCGCTGCTCCAGGTTCGCCAGCTGGCCACCCACAACAGGCGGGTGCGGGACGTGTCCCTGACCTTGCACAGAGGTGAGGTGCTGGGCATCTACGGCCTAGCCGGGTCCGGGCGCACCGAGCTGCTGGAAACGCTGGCCGGGCTGCGCCGCCGCCTGCGCGGGAGCGTGAGCTGGGCCGCAGACGCCGTAGCCAGCCGCGTGCTGATTCCTGAGGACCGGCGCGGCCAGGGCCTGGTCGCCCACCTGAGCGTGTGCGAGAACCTGACGCTCACCACGCTGGGCCTGCACACCAGTTGGGGCATGGTGAACGCGGGCAGCGAGCGCCGGGCGGTGCAGGACGCCACCCGCTCACTGGACATCCGCGCCGCCGGACCCGCGCAGCCGATCAACGAACTCAGCGGCGGCAACCAGCAGAAGGTGATCTTCGCCCGCGCCCTGGCAGAGCGTCCGCAGGTCTGGCTGTGCGACGAGCCGACCCAGGCGGTCGACGTCATGACCCGCCGGGCCATCCACGGACTGCTGCGCGCCCAGGCGGCGTCGGGGGCCGGGGTGCTGTTCGTGACCTCGGACCTCGCGGAACTGCTGGAGGTGGCCGACCGGGTGGTGGTGCTCCGTGAGGGCCGCAGCGTCGCTGCCCTGACCGGTGAGGACCTGAGCGCCGGGGCCGTGCTTCAGGCCTGCTACGGGCCAGCGCCCGCCGGGGCGGAGCCTTCCCATGCAGCGCGCTAGTTCTCCCTCTCTGACCCCCG
>JANXWI010000468.1 GCA_025351205.1 Deinococcus sp. | reverse complement strand
CGTCCGTTCTGCCCAAGATGGGCGCTGCTCTGCCCAAGACACCAACATTCATCATCATTCCCGTACCAGCGTTACTGCCGCCACCCGAAAAAACAATCAGAGGCAAGCATTCCAGACGTGGTCAACCGTCGCGGCAGGGGTGGGCTGAACTTCAGGCCACCCCCGCCCTCAGCCTGCCGTGCCGTCAGTTAAGGCAACACAACCCCTCTACCTTCTGGATGAGGAGGGTCTGTCCAATCGACTGAGGCGATCTCGTGCTCCGGCGCATTTCGGTCCGGGCACGCCAAGCCACATAGCCTTACGCCCCGCCTTTCGCCTGCGCGGACGCGGCCTTCCTGGTGCGGGGCCGTTTGGCCTTTGGGGGCGCGGGAGCCTTGCCAAAAGCACTGGCACTGACCTGCCGCCAGTAGTCGGCGTGGACGCGCAGGTCCAGGGGCGTCAGACTGGCCCCGAACACCGGCCCCGGCCACACCTGCACCTGAAGACCGGCCTTCTCCAGGGCCGCCACGGTGGCCGCGAAACGCGGGCTGGGGCTGGGTGTGGTGGCGACAGCCCTGACCCCGTGGGCGCGGGCAAAGCGCTCGACTTCGGCTGCCACCTCACCGCGCAGCACGTGCACCGGCAGCTCCTGCACGCACTCGTGGATGAAGGTCTGGCGCTTGGCACTGACCGCCCACCGGCGCAGCAACTCATCGTCCCAGACGAACACGGCGGGTCGCCCCGGATGGCTGACCAGCGCCTCGTGCGTGGGCGAGAGGCGGTCCCCGTGCACCCAGACGACGGCATGCTCCAGGGCTTCTGGAGCCGGTGGCCCTTCCCAGGGCACGGCCTGGAGACGGGCAGGGTCCAGCGCCCCGGTCTCGCCGGGCGCAGCCTTCTTGGCGGTAAACAGCCGCTGCGACAGGGCCGCGTAGGTCGCGTCGAAGGGGCAGCCGCCCTGCGCCAGCGGGCAGGCCGCGCAGTAGCGCTCACCGGCGTACTTGGTCAGGTTCCCCCGGTTCCACAGGGAGGGGTACGCCCGCCAGGTGCTCGCCACCCACTGCCGGTTGAGGTTGTTGCTGGCCGGATCGCCGTCGAGCAGGTGGGTCAGAAACCACGCGGCCCCTGCCTGCCACCAGACGCGGCGGTGGTGGACCAGGTAGCTGGCCAGCCACATCCTGACGTGGTTGTGCAGGTAGCCGCTTTCCTGAAGCTCGCGCGACCAGGCGTCGATACAGGCCGCGCCGGTCTCGGCGGCGCTCAGGTCGGCGGGCAGGTCGCGGGCGTAGGCGCTGGCGGGCAACCCGGTCTGGTAAGGGTGCAGGTCCTGCCACACCAGCTCGCCGATCTCGGCATAGACGCGGGTGAAGTAGTCGTGCCAGCTCAGCTCGTTGACGTATTTCCAGACGCGGCTGGGGGCGGTTTTGGGCGCGTGGGCCAGCGCCGCGTCCCGCACCTCGTTCAGGGTCAGGACGCCGTGACGCAGGTAGGGTGAGAGCCGGCTGACATGGCCGTCGAGGTGCGAGCGGTCGCGTCCGTAGGTCACCGGATCGATCTGCCCGAGGGCGTCTTGTGCCGCCGACCTGCCCCCACGCGCGAAGCCCTGGTGGTGCGGGTCGCGGGCAAAGACTTCGGGAAACAGCTGGGCGGCGGGCACGCCTTGCAGGCTTGGTGGCAACGGGGCGGCGGGCAGCTTGGACACGCCGCGCAGTCTGCCATCCCGGCGCGCAGAAAACAGTGGCCTGGGGCGCAGGCAGACGGTAGAGAACATTCGACTGCCGCGTCCTGAACAAGCTCCAGTTCACCGTCAACCGGTTCCAGGCGGGCAGGTCGCGTCCAGGGGCGTCCCTTCGTTTCCCCTCGGCCTGGCCCTCTGCAATCAGCTCGGCGGGTTTCCCGGAGGGCGGGGGAGGCACGGACCATAGACCCCCCAGCTCAAGACATAAAAAAACGCCCACCAGACCGCAGTGGACGTTGAGCGGGGCAGAACATGGCCCCGGCACGGAGTTTACATGCCGGGCATCAAGACGGTGTCGATCACGTGGACCACGCCGTTCGACGCCTTGATGTCGGTCTTGGTCACGTTGGCCTTGTCGATCATCACGCTCTTGCCCATGACCGCGATCTTGACCGACGAACCCTGGACGGTCTTGGCCGACTTCAGCTTGACCACGTCGGCGGCCATGACACTGCCCGCCACCACGTGGTAGGTCAGCACCTTGGTCAGTCCGGCCTTGTCCTTCAGGAGCGCGTCGAGGGTGGCCTTGGGAATCTTGGCGAACGCGGCGTTGGTGGGCGCGAACACCGTGAACGGCCCCTTGCCTGCCAGCGTCTTGTCCAGGCCAGCGACCTTCAGGGCGGCGAGCAAGGTGCTGAACTGAGGGTCCTTGGACACGATGGCCGCAATGGTGCTGGTCTGGGCCGAGGCGCTTCCGACAGCAAACGCAGCGAAAAGAACGGACAGTTTCTTGATCTTCATCAGGTCTCCTGTGATACTGATATTTTTTAATTCTCGCCGGTCAGACAGAAACCTGGCGTGGTGGTCAGGCGCAGCCTGTGGTCTATCACGGCGCTGCTACGAGAAGAGTACACGCCCTCTGTATGTGAAAATCGGTCGCTTCTTGCAAATTGTACGCGCGGACTCAGAACAGCCTTGAATCTAAAAAAGAGATGAACGGTGTTCACATGTTGTCGTCCGTGACCGAATGTTGTGCCAGAACAAGGCTCCAGTCGGCTGCCTGACGGCCAGCGGACGGCCCCACATCCGTGTGGCATGAGGATCTAGAGCATTTGTCAAAAAGCCTTCTTTTTTTGACCGAGCGGGCAGGCGTGGCCAGCCGCGTCCGTTCTGCCCAAGAACTGGCGGGAGTGAATTTAGTCGAGCAGGTGGGAGACGGGCAGGCGTGCCCAGCGGTCAAGCGTCGTCAACGGCGCTGTCCTGACCAAGAAGGCGCGTCCGTTCTGCCCAACACAATGGAGGGACGCCCTGGTTGTTCTCTCGTACCGGAATTTAGACAACTGCTCTAAGAGGAACTTCACGGAACGTGAAGAAAGGGCGCCCCCTGTCACGTGCCCGCCGCCTGTCGTGATTGTTCAGGCCCACACGGCAGCAGAATCGATTAAGATAGGGCCTTGAACCGGAACCCGTCAGCCCGAGTCGGACCTGCCCGCAGCCCACCTCCACCCGCCTCAATTCCAGTGTTCTGTTCAGCTTTTACGGGTTCCAAACTGTCGGGGTCCGGATGAGCTGGCATCCGGTCTACCTGAGCGCCGTGCTGGAGCCGGATTATCTTCACGCCCGGACCCATCTGCTGCCATTTTTCCTCGACGCGCTCAGGGCGCACGGCCTGGGTCTTCTGCGGGTGGGCACGCCCCATGCTCAGCAGGCCGTAGAGGCCATGCACGGTCTGAAAGACTTCCGGCCAGCGGCGTATTCTCCCGGCGTCGAAGACCTGTTTTTTGCTCTGGATCACGAGCTTTCTGAACGTTCGCCGGGTGCTGCCGGGGCACTGAGAACGGCGCTCTCGCGCAACGACCTCGACATGACCGTCTACCGCCTCGCGGCGCGGGGAAACCTGATGCGGGCGCTGGGCGACCTGAGCACGCTGCGCCGGGTGCTGATCGACCTGGCCCGCCGCGAGGCCGCCACATTGATCGTCGCGTTCAGCCACCACCAGCCCGCCCAGCCCACCACCCTCGGGCATTACCTGTGTGGCGTGGAACAGACGCTCGCGCGCGACACGGCCCGGTTGCACGGGGCGCTGGGACGCCTGAACTTCTGTCCGCTCGGGGCGGTGGCCATGACCGGCAGCAGCCATCCGCTGGACCGGGAGTACACCGCCGCGCTGCTGGGCTTTGACGGCCCGGTGCTGAACACCCTCGACGCGGTTTCTGCGGGCGACTGGCAGACCGAGCTGGCCGGGGCCGTCAGCACCTGCGCGCTCAACCTCTCTCGCGCTCTCTACGACCTGCTGAACTGGGCGGCTCAGGGCCTGATCACCCTGCAAGCCGGCCTGGTTCAGGGGTCAAGCGTGATGCCGCAGAAGCGCAATCCGGTGGCGCTCGAACACGCCCGCACCCGTTTCAGCAAGGTGCTGGGTTACGCACAGGCCGTGGTGTTCAGCAACCACAACGTGCCCTACGGCGACATCAACGACCCCGGCACCGACGTGCAGGAGCCGCTGCGCCTGCTGTGGCAGGACTTCTCGCAGGGGCTGCAACTGCTGAGCGCCTCGCTGGAAGACCCGCAGATCGACCATCAGCGCTGGCGCGGCCTGGCCGAGCACGGCGACACCACCCTCACCGAACTGGCCGACACGCTGGCCCGCCAGACCGGGGATTTCCGCCGGGCGCACACGGCCTGCCAGGAGCTGCTGAGCGCCCTGCACAACGCCGGACGCACCTTGCAGCAGGCCACCGACGCCGACGTGCGCGCCCTGGGCATAGATGTGCCGGACGGAACAGTGGTGGCCGCCCTGAACCCCGATACTTTCGTGCAGCGCCGCACCACGCTGGGCGGCCCGGCCCCGGGGCAGGTGAAGGCGCAGCTGCTTCAGGCCGACGCCTGCTGGCGACAGGACGTCGAGCAGCAGTCGCGCTGGCAGACCCGCTTCACCGCCGCCCACGAGGCCCTCTGGAACGCTGCCGTCCCCTGACCGCCCCGAATTCCTTTCCCCTGACCCGGCCCCCCAAGGAGACCCCATGAACAAGACCCTGCTGACCCTGACCGCCCTGCTGACCGGCTCTGCCCTGAGCAGCACGCTGGCCGCGCCCGTCACCATCACCTACTGGCAGTACGACTACGCCAGCAAGGTGACCGAGATGAACGCGCTGATCAAGAAGTTCCAGGCGGCCAACCCCGACATCACCGTCAAGCAGGAGAACTTTCCCTACGACGCCTATAACCAGAAGGTCGCCACCAGCGTGCCCACCGGCCAGGGGCCGGACGTGGTGAACATGTATTACGGCTGGCTGCCGCAGTATCTCGACAGCGGCTACCTGCAACCCTTGCCCGAGAAGGACTTCCCGACCGCGAAGATCGACGCCTCCTTTGCCCCGATGGTCAAGATCAGCAAGGCCAACGGGCGCTACTACGCGCTGCCCATCGCCGTGCGGACACTGGCGGTGTTCTACAACAAGGACCTGTTCAGGCAGGCGGGCATCACGCAGCCGCCGCACACCTGGGACGAATTCATCAGGGACGCGCAGAAAATCGTCAAGGGCGCGCCGCCGCGCTTCACCACCCTGGGCTTCGGCATTCAGCCCGACGGTCAGGACTACCACGTGCTGCGCGAGGTGCTGCTGCGCCAGTTCGGCGGCCAGCCGTACAGCAAGGACGGAAAGACCGCCACGTACGCCAGCGACGCGGGCGTCAAGGCCATGACCTTCTACACCGACATGGCGACCAAGCAGAAACTCGGCGTGCCCAACTTCTTTCCCGGCAACAACAGCTACCGCGACGCCTTTATTGCGGGCAAGGTCGGCATGATCATCGACGGGTCGTTCGCCATCAACACCATCACCAGCGCCGCCAAGTTCAACTGGGGCGTGACGCCGCTGCCGGTGCTGGGCCAGGGCGGCATGCGGGCCAACTTCGGCTCGTTCTGGGTCAACGGCATCACCAAGAACGCCACCGGCGACAAATTGGCGGCGAGCGTCAAGTTCCTGAAGTTCCTGACCAGCGACGAGACCCAGCGCGACTGGCTAAAGAATGTCGGCGAGATTCCGGCCAGCCGCTCGCTCGCCAACGACCCGGCGCTGCGCAAGGATCCGGTGGTCGGTCCCTTCGTGTACAGTCTGCCGTTTGCCTACAGCACGGTCTTTGTCGATGAGTCCGGGCAGCGCAAGGCCTGGGTGGACGCCATCAACACGGTGCTGCTCCAAGGCGCAGACCCGGCGGTGGCCATCAGGAAAGCGGCGGCTGACGAACAGAAGCTCCTCGACGGCTTCTACAAGAAGTGACCTCGGCCCGGCTGCCCGGTGCCGCGCCAGGTCGTCCCCCACAGAAACGCCGTCTGAACATCCGCCAGCGGCAGGCGCTGACCGCCTACACCTTTCTGGCCGTGCCGCTGCTGTTCTTTCTGGTCGTGCGTTTTCTGCCGACCCTCAGTGCGTTCCGGCTGAGCCTGTTCAAATACAGCATCCTGAAGGAGAATAACCCCTTCACTGGGCTGGACAATTACCTGCGGCTGGCGCAGGACCAGACCTTTCACCAGGCGCTGCTGAACACCGGGCTGTACACCCTGATCGGGGTACCAGTGCAGATTGTGCTGGGGCTGGGCGTCGCGCTGCTGCTCCAGCGGGCGCGGCTGTTCCAGGGGCTGCTGCGGGCGCTG
>JANXWI010000452.1 GCA_025351205.1 Deinococcus sp. | reverse complement strand
CTCGAAGCTCAGCGTGTCGAAGAAGGTTTCGTTCAATTCCAGGACCACAGCAGCTAACGCTTTCGCCAGCATGCCGGTCATCAGATGCACGCGCTCGGCAATGGTCCGAATCCCCTCCGGCCCGTGCCAGACGGCGTAGGCGGCGGCCATGTTCGCCAGCAGCGCCTGTGCGGTGCAGATGTTGCTGGTGGCCTTCTCGCGCCGGATGTGCTGTTCACGGGTCTGCATCGCCATCCGCAGGGCGGTCTTGCCACGGGCGTCCTTGCTGACCCCGATCACGCGGCCCGGCATGCTGCGCTGGTACTCGCTGCGGCAGGCCAGGAACGCGGCGTGTGGCCCGCCGAAGCCCATCGGCACGCCGAAGCGCTGGGCGCTGCCCACCACGATGTCGGCCCCGCACTCGCCCGGCGGCCTGATCAGTGCGCCCGCCAGCAGGTCGGTGGCGACGATCAGCGCCCCGCCCGCTGCATGAACACGCTCGGCAATGGGCGTCAGGTCGTGCAACTCGCCATACGTGCCCGGCGTCTGGATCAGTGCAGCGAAGGTGCCTTCCGGCAGTTCTCCGTCCGCAGGCCCGGTCTGGATGTTGTATCCAAAGTATTCGGCGCGGGTGCGAATCACGTCCAGCGTCTGCGGGTGAACGTCGTCAGCAACGTACAGCACGTCGCCTTTGCTCTTGCCCGAACGCTTGGCGAGCGTCATCGCTTCGGCGGCGGCGGTGGCCTCGTCGAGCAAGGACGCATTGGCGACCTCCATGCCGGTCATGTCCATCACCATCTGCTGAAAGTTGAGCAGCATCTCCAGCCGCCCCTGCGCGATCTCAGCCTGATACGGGGTGTAGGCGGTGTACCAGCCGGGGTTTTCCAGAATGTTGCGGAGGATCACGGGCGGCGTGTGCGTGCCGCTGTAGCCCATCCCGATGTAGCTGCGGAAGACCTTGTTTTTGGCCGCGACCTTCTTCAGATCGGCGATGGCCTGCGCCTCTGTCACCGGGCCGCCAGCTTTGATCGCATCGTGGCGCACGATGGCGGCGGGCACAGTGGCGACGGTCAGCTCGTCCAGGCTGGAATAGCCCAGCTCGGCCAGCATGGCAGCCTGCTCGGCGGGGGTCGGCCCGATGTGGCGGCGGGTGAAGTCGTCGGTCTGAAGCAGTTCGGTCAGGGGGCGCATGGGAACTCCTAAAAGGGGGAGGCTTGTGGTTGCAGTTGCCCCTCCCCCTTGAGGGGGAGGCCGGGAGGGGGTGAACTTAACCGACGTCTGGATCAGTAAAAAGGCGATTCTTTCTAACTGGCAGGGCGAGGCGCTTAATCTCACCCCCTCCCCGACCCTCCCCCCTCAAGAGGGAGGGAGAAGCCTTAAGCCAGCCGGAAGCTCCTCAACCGCTCAGCCGTTGGCGGCCTCGTAGCTTGCGGCGTCCATCAGCTCACTGCTCAGGGTGTCCACGCGCATCTTGAACAGCCAGCCGCCGTCCAGCGCGCCCTCGTTGATCTTCTCCGGGCTGGCGCTCAGGGCGTCGTTCACCTCGGTAATTTCGCCGCTGGCCGGGGCATAGATGTCGCTGGCGGTCTTCACGCTTTCGACCACCGCCACCGTCTCGCCCGCGCTCACCACGCGGCCCACCTCGGGCAGCTCGACGTACACCACGTCGCCCAGCTGATCCTGCGCGAAATCGGTGATGCCGACGACGCTCACGTCGCCGTCTTCCTTGATCCACTCGTGGCTGCTGGCGTACTGGCGGTCAGTCGGGGTACTCATAGTGTTCCATTGTGCCGGATGAAAAGGGGGGAATGTGTGGGGTTTGACAGGCAAAAGACAGAGGTTCAGAGACGTTTATAGAACGGCATCTCGACCCGCGTCGCCTCATGGTCCCTGCCGCGCACCTCGACGGCGAACTGCTCGGCGTGGGCGGCGTGCGCCTCGACCAGTGCCGCCGCAATCGGATACCCCAGCGTGGGGCTGCTGGTGCCGCTCGTCACGTGTCCCACCACCACGCCGCCCAGCTTGACCGGGTAGCCTTCGCGCACCGGCACCCGCTCCAGCCGCAGGCCGATCAGCTTCTGGGTGCTGGGCAGCCGGATGTGCTCATGGCCCAGGTGCAGCTTGTCCTTGACCACCCAGCCGTAACCGCTGGAGAGCGGGTGGATGCTGTCGCTGAACTCGTGCCCGTACAGCGGAAAGCCTGCCTCCAGCCGCAGGGTGTCGCGCGCCCCCAGGCCCGCCGGGACGATGCCCAGGGCCAGCAGCCCGTCCCAGAGCCGTTCGGCGTGTTCGCTGGCCGCGAAAACCTCGAAGCCGTCTTCTCCGGTGTAGCCGGTGCGGGCCAGCCAGACCGGGAGGCCGAACATGCTGGCCTGGAAGTAGGCGTTTTTCTTCTGTGCGCCCAGGTCCACGTCGGTCACGCCCTGAAGCAGCGCCTCGGCCTGCGGCCCCTGCACCGCCAGCAGCGCGGTTGCAGCGGATTCGTCGATCATTTCTACGCCGCTGGATGGAAGCTGCGATTGCAGATGCGCCCAGTCTTTGGCGATGTTGCTGGCGTTCACCACCAGCAGAAACTCTTCGTCGGCCACCCGGTACACGTAGATGTCGTCCACCAGACCGCCCGCCTCGTTCGGCAGCCAGTTGTAGTGGGCGCGGCCCGGTTTGAGCTTGCTTACATCGTTGGTGGTCACGTGCTGCAAAAAGGCCAGTGCGCCCGGCCCGGTGAGGCGGAATTCGCCCATGTGCGACACGTCGAACACGCCCGCCCTCTCGCGCACCGCCGTGTGCTCGGCTCTGACCCCGGCGTACTGCACCGGCATGTCCCAGCCGCCGAAGGGCACCATCCTGGCCCCGGCCCGCAGGTGGGCGGCGTGCAGCGGCGTGCGTTTCAGTTCCTCGGTCCCGGCGATGTCCATGCCCCGAATGTAACACCCCGGCCTGCTGTCGATATTCGGGACGGAGCCGCGTTTCAAAGCGTCCCGTTCGGAACAGACCCTGGCACAATGGGTCCATGACCGCCGACCCTGTGATTGTCAGTCCTGTGAGCGCCACCCCCGACTTTGCGGCCCTCACCGCCGACCTGATGAACCGCATCGACTCGCTGTGCCTGCTGACCGAGGTTCCCGGCACCATCCAGCGCACCTTCCTGAGCCGCACCGCCGCCGAAATGCACGCCGCCCTGAGCGCCTGGGCCACCGGGCTGGGCCTGGACGCCTGGGTGGACCCCGCCGGAAACTGGCACGCCGTATTGCCCGGCTCCGCGCCCGACGCGCCCACCTTCATCATCGGCTCGCACCTCGACACCGTGCCTGACGGTGGAAAATACGACGGCCTGCTGGGCGTGGCGCTGGGCCTGACGCTGGCCGGGCAGCTGAACCGCAGTTCTGCTGTGCTGCCCTACCGCCTGGAGGTGCTGGGCTTCAGCGAGGAAGAGGGCGTGCGCTTCGGCGTGCCCTTCATTGGCAGCCTGAGTGCGCTGGGGCAGGCCGGGCCGCTGCTGAACGTGCAGGACAGCCAGGGTAGAAGCGTGCGGCAGGCCATGCGCGACTTCGGGCTGGACGACGCGCACATTGAGGACGCGACCCTGAGCGGCCCGCACCTGGGCTTTCTGGAGGTGCATATCGAGCAGGGTCCGGTGCTGGAGGCCGCCGGGCAGCCGCTGGGGCTGGTCAGCGCCCTGGTGGGGCACCACCGCCTGAAACTCAGCTTCACGGGCCGTGCCAACCACGCCGGGACCACGCCCATGACGTTGCGCCAGGACGCCCTGATGGCCGCCGCAGAATGGATGCTGGAAGCCGAGCGGCTGGCCCGGGACACCCCTGGTCTGGTGGCGACGGTGGGCCAGATTCAGGCGTTCCCGGGCGCGTCCAACGTGATTCCGGGGCGGGCCGAGCTGACCCTCGATCTGCGGCACGCCGATGATACGCTGCGGGCCGCCAAACTGGCCGAGCTGGAGGCGCTGCTGCAACAGGTTTCGGCGCGGCGCGGGGTGCAGGCGCAGGCCGAGGTGCTGACCGTGATTCCCGCCGTGCCGCTGGACGCCGGCCTTCAGTCCGGGTTGCAGCGGGCCGCCGGGCAGTTGGGGCTGGCCCCGCCCACCCTGGTCAGCGGGGCCGGGCACGACGCCATGATCCTGGCCCGTGTCATGCCCGCCGCCATGCTGTTTGTGCGCACCCCCGGCGGCCTGAGCCACCACCCCGACGAGGCGGTGGCCGGTGAGGACGTGCAGGCGGCGCTGGAAGTGGTCTGGAAGTTCCTGCTGGGCCTGGAGGTACGGGCTGATCCAGGGGCACAGGTTCATCCAGAGGCGCACGCCGATTCGGGAACACAGGTTGATTCGGGAACGCAGCCATGAAGCACCTGGGCCTGACCCGCAGCCGTCACCGCCCGGACCACGCGCTGATCACGCCCGACACCTTCGTGCGGACGCGGCTGGCCGGGTGGGGCGACGCGGGAATCGTTCTGCACGTCTCGCCGGTCATCGGCACGGGCGCACGTTTCGTGCAGTTCACGGCGGAGCTGAAGGCGGGGGGCCGGGTCCAGCCGCCGCCCGCCGGAATGCAGCGCTTCGTGTTCGTGCTGGAAGGCGGCGTGAGTGTGAGTGTGGGCGGCGAGACGCGCAAACTGGGCGAATACGATTACGTGTACCTGCCCGCCGGAGTGCCGCACACCCTGGACAGCGCGGCCCCAGCCCGCCTGAGCGTGTTCGAGAAGCCGTTTCAGGAGGTGGGCAGTACGGGTTTGGACGCCGTGGACTCAGACACCGGGTTGCCGGGCGTGCACTGGGGCAACGAGCGCCAGAACGCCGGTATGCCCTTCGAGGGCGACGAGCGCCTGATTGCCCGCAAACTGTTGCCCGACGAGCTGGCCTTCGACTTCATGGTTTCGACCATGAGCTTCGCGCCGGGGGCCAGCCTGCCGTACACCGAGGTGCATTACATGGAGCACGGCCTGCTGATGCTCCAGGGCGAGGGCCTGTACAAGCTGGGCGAGGAGTATTACCAGGTGGCGGCGGGCGACGTGATCTGGATGGGCGCACACTGCCCGCAGTGGTACGCCGCCCTGGGCCGGGAATGGAGCAAATACCTGCTCTACAAGGACATGAACCGCCACCCGCTCGGCTGAACAGGGTTCGGGAAGAGAACGGTTTTACGCCCGCTCCGGCTCAGCTGCGGCAGAATTCGACCACCCAGGAACAGGGCCAGATTCAAACAGATGTATTCCCCCACTGCCGAGGGGGCCAACAAACCTGTTCGCAGAGGATGAACTGGCCGAACGCCGTAATGCAGTGTCAACCGATGTAGCGGAGGTTCTTTTCCCCTCGCCCCTGTGGGAGAGGGGCCTCGCGCAGGGGTGGAGAGGGTGAGGGGGAAACAGACCGGGCATCTGAAAAATCCGACCAAATATTCCCCTGATCGGTTGACGATGTACTACAGCGTCAACCGATCAAGAGGGGGCCAACTTCTTTTAGGTCATTGGATGCCCAGCCCGGTCACCCCCTCCCCAGCCCTCCCCCCTCAAGGGTGAGGGAGCGAAGTGGCCTAAATTCCCTCCGCCCTAATCGGTTGTCTATGTAGTAGACGGCGTTACCCGATTCTTTTCAAGCTGAATTCGAAAACGGGTCGGCGCACTGTTCAGGCCGGACCCGTTCATCGCAGACCCGTTTATTCAACTTCTCAGTAGGTCGCCTCTAACCTGTGGCGCTGAAACCAGCGGTAGGTCTTGCGGAAGCCGCCCTCCAGCGTGGTCTCCGGCGACCATCCGGCGCGGCTGAGGCGGCCCGCCTCTGCGTGTTCGCGCCCCATGCCGCGCCCGAAGGTGGTCCACTCGCTGCCGCAGCTGTCCGGGCTGTCGAAGCTGAAATCTCCCCGGTAGCCGGTGACCGCCTTGACCGTGTCGGCCAGCTGCCGCAGGGTGTGGCGCTCGCTGGGCCGGATCAGCAGCGTGCCCGCCTCCGAGAGCTGCTCGATCAGAAACAGGCAGGCGTCGGCCAGGTCGTCGATGTACAGCAGGTCGCAGGGGGCCGCGTCGTTGCCGTACAGATGCACGGTACTCTGGCCCACGTCGGTGGCCCGCAGCACCTTGCGAAACAGCGCGCTCACCAGGTTGCCCCTGGGCGCGTCCAGCCACAGGCCGGGACCGTACAGCCCGCCTGCCAGCGCACTGGAAAAGTGGCAGCCATACTGGGTGCGGTAGCTGTTGCACAGCTCGGTCATGATGGTCCCGGCGGCCTCGCGGGCGCGCTGGCTCTCGGCGATCAGCTCGGCCTGGAGGTAGCTGCTCTCACCCAGCACCGGGTCGTGCTGCGCCGGATCGTGCAGCGTCGGGTCGAACAGCGTCGGGTCGCAGTCGATGCACAGCAGCCGGTCTGCCTCGTACAGGTAGGAGGCGTGAATCACCGACGTGATCATCAGCAGGGCGTGCCGCAGCCAGGTGGCGGGCGTCAGGCTGTCGTTGCCGCTCAGGCTGACCGGAACCAGGAACACGTAGTCGGGCAGGTGCTCCTCGAAAAAGGCGTTGATGGCTGCGGGTTCCCAGCCGCCGGGCGCACGGTCCTCGCGGGTGACGATGTTGGTGTAGCCCAGACCGTGAAGGTGGCGCACAATCGAGCGGCCCACCACTTCATTGTGTCCGGTGACAAAGATTTTAGAATCCAGAGCGAGTTTCACAGGGGCCTCGGGAACAACAACTGAACGTGGAACGCAAAGGGGCGGCGCAGGGTGTGATGGCGAAGTGGATGGTCATGGCGGCGTAGATGAAAGCCGTGCAGATGGAAGCTGGACCGGGCTAGCCACGCTCCCAGATCAGACATGGGCCGAGCCGCCCAGATGTCGCCGCAGGTGGGGCCAGACGGGGCCGCGCAAGGCGGGTCATGTGCGCCCAGTCTGCGCCGCCGCCCAGTCTGCACCGCCGCCGATACCATATCTGTCGCCAGTTTGCTTTTGACCTGTGTGAACATGCCCCACCTCCCACTGTCCGCCTTGCAGTGACGTTCCTCATTCAAAAGCCGCGTTTCTAGCCCAATGGCCGCCATCTCTCTTCCAGCACTGGAACAGAATGAGTCACTTCCTCCGCTGCATTTGGAGTATTCTAACTGATTTCTGATGAGATGTAAAGTCAGCGCCTAAAAATGCTCTGAATGCACGACAACAGTTGCTGATCTTGTCCGTTCAGACAGAATCTGGGGAAAAGTATATGAACAGATCGGATTAACAGTAGCTGGCAGTACATTCTTTGAGTGAATTTACTTTAAATCATCCTTCTACCTGTGTTTCAAATGTCAGTCTTCTGACCGCCTGACTTCTGACCATATGTTTTTCAACCGTATATTTTTCAACCATATGTTTTCAACCATATGTTTTTTAACCATACAGTTCCTGCCTCTCGCTGCCATCCGGCAGGCGCACCGTGAAGCGCCGCAGCCGCGCTGCCTGGAGGGCCAGCCGCCACAGAAAGAGCGGATTGAGCAGCGCGTAGCGTTTCCACAGTCTGCCCGGCTCGCGTGTCAGACGGTAAAACCACTCCAGGCCCGCGTCCTGCATGGCCTTCGGGGCCTGTGACAGCGTTCCGGCGTGGAAATCGAAGGCCGCGCCCACCGCCAGGATCGGCACCGAGAGCAGGGTCCGGTACTCGTAGGCCCAGACCTCCTGGCGGGGGCAGCCCAGACCCACGAACACGGCGCTGGCCCCCGACGCCCGGATGCGCCCGGCGATCTCCTGCTGCTCCTCGGCGCTGGTGCGCCGGAACTTGGAGGCCTCCATTCCGGCGATCTTCAGGCCCGGGAACTTGGTCTTCAGATTGGCCGCGAAGCGTTCCAGCACTTCCTGTTTGCTGCCGTACAGGTAGACGCTCAGCCCCTCTTCTGCCAGCGCCTGCGCGGTGAACAGTGTCAGGTTGGGGCCGTACACCCGGTCGGGCAGGCTCAGACCGTACAGCAGCTTCAGCGCCCAGCGCACCGGCTGACCGTCGGGCACCACCAAATCCAGGCCGTTCAGGCGGCGGGCGTGCTCCGGGTCCAGGTGCCCGGTCATGACGCCGTGAACCGCCAGCGCACTGACCGCCAGCGGGCGACGGCCCTTTGCCGCCTCGACGATGCGCCCCACCGCCGCTCTGTAGTCCACAGCATTGATGCCGATGCCCAGCACGCTGTGCCGCCCGAGGTCGATGCCGGGACTGCTCAGGTCGATGCCGGGACTGTTGACCTCGTTCACGCCACCACCCATGACCTCGTTCACGCCACCACCCAGCGTTCCTGGTTGTGGTCGTACATTTCCTGCAAGATGCGCGGCACGTCGTAGGTAACGCGCCACTCCGGGTAATGCGCCTTGAACTTGGCGAGGTCGGACACGTACCAGATGTGGTCGCCCACCCGGTTGTCTTCCTGGTAGCTGTAATCCATCGGCTGCCCGGTGACGGCCTCGCACATCTCAATGGCCTCGGTCATGGAACAGTTGCTCTCGCGCCCGCCGCCGATGTTATAGACCTCGGCCACGCGCGGGGCCAGGTAAAACTGGTGAAAGGCCGCGATCAGGTCGGCGCTGTGAATGTTGTCGCGCACCTGCTTGCCCTTGTAGCCAAACACGTTGTAGTGGTTGCCGTTCATGGCGCATTTCATCAGGTAGGCCAGGAAGCCGTGCAACTGGGTGCCCGAGTGGTTGGGGCCGGTCAGGCAGCCGCCCCGGAAGCTCACGGTGGGCATGTCGAAGTAGCGCCCGTATTCCTGCACCAGTACGTCGGCGGCCACCTTGCTGGCCCCGAACAGCGAGTGCTTGGTCTGGTCGATGCTCATGTCCTCGCCGATGCCCACACTGTAGCGGTGCGCGGGGTCGATCTCCCAGCGTTTCTCCAGTTCGCGCAGCGGCAGCAGGTTGGGCGTGTCGCCGTACACCTTGTTGGTGCTGGTGAAGATGAACGGTGTGGTCGGGCAGTGGGTGCGTGCAGCCTGAAGCAGATTCAGGGTGCCGTTGGCGTTGACCGTAAAATCTGAAAACGGGTCGCTGGCCGCCCAGTCGTGTGAGGGCTGCGCCGCCGTGTGAATGATCAGCGCGAGGTCACGGCCATAACGCACGAACAGCCGCTCGATCTCGCTGTAATCACGGATGTCGATGTCGTGGTGGCTGTAGTTGGGCAGGTCTTTTTGCAGTCGGCGCAGGTTCCAGCCCGTCGAGGCCTCTTCGCCAAAGAAGAACTTGCGCATGTCGTTGTCGATGCCCACCACGTCCATGCCCAGGCCCGCGAAGAACCTCACGGCCTCCGACCCGATCAGACCCGCCGAACCTGTCACCAGTACTACGCTCATTTCAGACCCCTTTGTCCACACGCGCTGTTTTTGAATGTTCCGTTGCGTTTATGTTGCGTTCCAATTCACAGGGTCCGGCGCACAGAAGTGGCGCTGCGCGGTTCCTGGAGGTGCGCGTTCCGCCCGTATGCCGCACCTGGAGACGGCTGCACAGCTTCAGAACACAGATTCCGGACTGCCGCCTTTCGAACCCTCTGGCCTGCCCTTTCACCCGCTCCGTCAGGACTGTTTCCTGTGGATGAGGCTCACTGTGACCGCAGAGGCGTAAACGCGGCGCTAATGGCGCAGTTCCGGGCAATGAACGCGCCGCCTGCGGTGGTGTGCGGGCAGGAGAGCGGAATGCCGGGGCCAGAACGGTCATGGGACCAGGACAGCGGGTACCACAGGTTAAAACCGGGCACCCCAGATGAAAGGCGAGGGCCTGGTTCACACCTTATTCTCATGCGGCCCAGCCTGGGGCAGGGAAACTCGGGCCGAAGACAGAGAAGACAGAGAAAAGGAAGACAGAGAAGAGAGAAGACAGACCAGAACCAGATTCCTGGATTTTCGTTCAGTTAACACCTGCCTCTGCAAGATGGAGTGGCGCGACGGAAGCCTGGAGGGCAGAAGCGTGGCGTCAGTGTCTGGTCGCCCCCTCCCCCTGTTCGCGTCTTCAAGCGTGCCCATGCCCGAAACAAGACTGCCCATGCCCGAAGTGTCCGTACCCGTGAGAGGTGCCCAGAGGGATGCCGGGCCGCAGTGGTCGGCCTGGTCTCTCCCGGCCCAGCATGTCTGTTCAAGTCAGGAGTCTGCTATGCACGTCACTTCATCTCATTTGCAGCGCCCGCTGGCCACCGGCAGCAAGCGCGCCCTCGACTTCGGGGCCGTGCTGCTGTCCAGTCCACTGTGGCTGCCGCTGTGCCTGCTGCTGGCACTGCTGATCTGGCTCGAAGACCGCCACACCCCGCTGTTCGTGCAGCAGCGCGTGGGGCAGGGGGGCAGGCTGTTTCCCACCTACAAGTTCCGCACCATGGTCCCCCACGCCGAGGACGTGCTGCGCCGCCGACTGGCCGAGGATCCGGAGCTGCTGGCCGAGTGGCTCGCCAACTTCAAGCTCAGGCAGGACCCCCGCATCACCAGGGCCGGACGGGTGATGCGCAAACTGAGCCTCGACGAGCTGCCGCAGCTGCTGAACGTGCTGCTGGGCCAGATGTCGCTGGTCGGGCCGCGCCCGCTGCCCGGGTACCATCACAGCCGGCTGAGCAGCCAGACCCAGTACCTGCGCGAACTGATGCGCCCCGGCATGACCGGACTGTGGCAGGTGTCGGGCCGCAGCGAGGCCGGAAACGCGGGCATGGAACGCTGGGACCCGCACTACGTCAC
>JANXWI010000446.1 GCA_025351205.1 Deinococcus sp. | reverse complement strand
CAGCGCCGAAACCCGCGTCCAGACGCCGATCTCTCCCGCGCCCGTCACCGTTTGCGGCCCTTTAAGTAGGCCAGCAGCTCGTCGTAGGTGCCGTCGTCGTTGGCGAACTGGGCGGCGTTTCTGGCCGTCTCGAACCAGGGGCCGGTGCTGGGTTTCACCTCGCGCAGCGCCCTGACAAAATCGGCCTGCCTGATGGGCCGCACCTGCCCGCTGGCAATGGCGTCCTGCATCGCCAGTTCGGTGGCCGAGGTGACCAGGTGTGTCAGGTCCGCGCCGGAGAAACCGTCTGTTCTGGCGGCCAGGGTGTTCAGGTCCAGCCCTTCGTGTGGGCGACTGCGGATCTGGCCCTCCAGCAGCGAAAGCCGCGCGGCGGGGTCGGGCGGCAACACCAGCAGCGTGCGGTCAAAGCGGCCCGGGCGGCGCAGGGCCGGGTCCACGTCCCAGGGGCTGTTGGTGGCCGCCAGCACGAACACGCCCTCGTTGCTCGACTTGGCCCCGTCGAGTTCCGAGAGCAGATGCCCGACCACGTTGGCCGCGCTGTGCCGCATCTGGCTGCGCCGCCTTCCGAGGGCGTCCACCTCGTCGAGAAACAGCACGCAGGGGGCGCTGCGCCGGGCCACGGCAAACACCTCGCTCAGATTGCGCTCGCTCTGGCCCATGTACATGTCGAGCACGTCCGACAGGCCCACGTTCAGGAAGCGTGCCCCCAGCTCGCCCGCCACCGCCCGCGCCATGAAGGTCTTGCCGCAGCCGGGCGGGCCGTACAGCAGCAGCCCGCCGCCCAGCGTGGCCCCGTAGGCCCTGAGCAGCTCGGGGTTGCGGATGGGTGAAAGTAGCGCCAGATCCAGGCGGCGTTTCACCTCGGTCATGCCTGCCACGTCGGCGAGCGTGACGCGCGGCGTCTGGATGTCCCAGCGGGCGTCGTCAACAACCTCTGGCAGATTTTCTGCCTGGGCCAGCGCGGGTTGCCGTTCCGGGGCCGTGTCCTGAGACCGGGCCGCGCCCTGAATCACGCCCGTCAGTGCGTCGTTCAATCGGTGGTAGCGGGCCGCCGTTTCGGCCTCGCCCGCCTCTTCCGCCGACCACGCGGCCAGCCGCAGCGCCTCCAGGCGGTCCGGCTCGGCCTGAAGCACCGCCTGGGCCTGATGCAGCGCCTCGGCGGCCCGGCCCGCCTCCAGCAGCAGGTTCGCCAGGTGCAGCCGCAGGTCCAGGTCGGCGGGGTCGAGGTCGCTGGCGGTTTGCAGAGCGGAGATGACAGTGTCACTGACCATAGGAGGAAGCCTCAGGGAGCAGTCTAGCGGACGTGGGTTGCGGAACCGGCCCGGCGCTTCTCACGGGCCACGGGCCACACGCCACAAGCTCTCCCATGTCACAATTCAGCCATGACCCAGGCCCCCGGCAACCAGACATCCAGAACCCGTCAGGTGGCGCTGATCGCCCATGACAAGAAGAAGCTGGAACTGGCGCTGTTCGTGCTGGAACACCTGGAGACGTTGAGGCGGTTTCATCTGGTCGCCACCGGAACCACCGGCAGCATCCTGCAAAAGCAGACCGGGCTGGCCGTGGAACGTGTACTGAGCGGGCCGTTGGGCGGCGACCAGCAGATCGGGGCCAGGGTGGCGCAGGAGCAGGTTCTCGCGGTGTTTTTCTTCCGCGACCCGCTGACCGCGCAGCCGCACGAACCCGACGTGAGCGCCCTGGTGCGGCTGTGCGACGTTCACGACGTCGCCCTGGCGACCAACCCCACCAGCGCCGGGGCGCTGATGTTGTGGCTACGTGAGCAGGTACAGGCGGGACAGACAGAAGAGGCCCAGCCTTGAGCCTCTGGGAGCTGAGCGCGGGCGAGCTGCTGGAGCGCACGGCATCGGGCGATCCCACGCCGGGGGGCGGGTCGGTGGCGGCCATCTCGGGGGCGCTGGGGCTGGGGCTGGTGTGCATGGCGCTGGAGGTGAGTGCCCGCCGGGTAGGTGCCGCACCCGAAGTCGGAATGCTCCTTGAGCGCACCCGGAACCTGCTGGATCAGCTGAAACGTCACCCGGACGCCGACGTGACCGCGTTTCAGGGCTACATGGCCGCCCTGGCGTTGCCCAAAACAGACGCGGATCAGAAAGCGCGGCGCAGGGAGGCCGTTCGGCGGGCCGCCCATACGGCCACTACCGCGCCGCTGGCCGCTGCCCGTGACCTGCTCTCCGGGCTGGAGCTGAGCCTGCTGGCCGCGCAGCTGGCCCACCGCAGCATCGTCTCGGACGTGGGGGCGGGCGCACACCTGCTGTCGGCGGCGCTTCAGGCCACGCTGCTGAACGTGGACATCAACCTGGGCAGTCTGCCCTCGGAGGAGAGAGAAGCGGCACAGGCGGAACGGCTGGAGCTGGCAGGGCGCGCGCTGATTCTGGTGGGACACGTCATGCAGGCCGTTTTGAGCAGACTCAGCGCCTGAACGAGAAGTCCGGACGGCTGGCTTGACCCCCTCGCCGGTTCCGCTGCGTGCAGAGATATGGTGTCATGAACGGTGTTCCCCGTTTTTTCGTGCGTCTGGAACGCCAGATGGTCCTGATCAGGTCAGTCTTCCTCCCGTTCCGGGCGCTCCTCTCCGGTCAGGTTACCGTTGCCGCCGTTGTCGTGCTCCACGCCCATGTCGGGGTTGCCGGGCGAATCCTGCACCACGCCCCGGTTGCCATTGGGCGTTCTGGTCGCGCTCTCGGCGTCGGTTCCGCGCTCGTGGCCCAGCCCGCTTCCCGTGCCGATCACTTCGTCTGAGGTATGTCCGGTCATGGACGCAGTTCACCACGCAACGTGGGCGCAGTGTTGTAGGCAATCTAAAGACGCCTTGGTGCCGCCGCGCCTAGACTGACGTTCATGTTCCCCTGGCTCCGCCTGCACTGGCGACCCCTGCTCGTTCTGGCGCTGCTGGTGGGCCTGCCACTGCTGCTGCTGGGCAAGATCGCCGACAATGTGCGCGACAACCAGCCGTTCGTCTGGGAATCGCCCCTGATGGTCAGCCTGCGTGCCCAGGCTCCGGGCTGGTTTCAGGGGGTGGCAAAAGCCTTCAGCACCATCGGCAGCGCCACCGTGATGCTGCCCTTCTGTGCGCTGCTGGGCCTGTGGCTGTGGTTTCGTTCGCACAGCGTGGCCCGCTACTTCGCGCTCTCGGTGACCGGGGCGGTGCTGCTCAACGTGGCACTCAAGCTGTTTTTTGGCCGCGCCCGCCCGCAGGTGGTGCCCTGGCTGTGGCAGGAGGGCGACGCCTCGTTTCCCAGCGGTCACGCCAGCATGGCGGCGGCCCTCGCGGTGACCGTCACGGCGCTGCTGTGGCGCACCCCCTACCGCTGGCCCAGCGCCGTGCTGGGCGCAGTGTACGTGATCGTCATGGGTGTGTCGCGGGTGTACCTGGGCGTGCATTACCCCACTGACGTGCTGGCGGGCTGGGCACTGGGTGTGGCCTGGGCGGGCGGGGTGGCCGTGCTGCTGTGGGAGCGGCTGCGCGAGGCTCAGCAGTCGGGCAGGCAGAGCTAACATGCCTGCTTCTCAGTCCCAGAGGGTCAGCGACTCGCCGTGTTCCCTGAGCCAGTCTCTGGATACGCCGTAATCGGGCATCAGCCGGGCCAGCACATTCCAGTAGCGGGCCGAGTGGTTCATCTGGGCCAGGTGGGCCACCTCGTGCGCCGCCACGTAACGGGCCACCGCCTCCGGGGCCAGCAGCAGCCGCCAGTGCAGCCGGATGTCACCGGAAGCGGTGCAGCTGCCCCAGCGGCCCGTGGCACGGGTCAGGCGCAGTGCCCCCAGCGGCGTGACCTGACGCTGGAGTCCCGCGAGCTGGCCCGCGAGTTCCGTCACCAGCGGCCCGAAATACTGGAGCGCGGCGCGGCTGTACCACGCCTCGATCTGGGCGTGCAGCCGCGCCGGGTCGGCGTGCAGGGTGTCGCCTTCGCGCCTCGCGGCCTTCAGACCGGGCGCACTCTCCAGGGTCAGGGTCTGACCCAGCAGTGGAAGCGGGCTGCCCGCGCCCAGCGCCGGGCGTGCTGGGCGGGCGAAGGCGGCGAGGTGGCCCAGCAGCCAGCCCTCGCGCTCGTGCAGAAAGCGTTCCAGCCGCTGTGCGCTGACGGTGGTGGGCGCGTACAGCACCGCCCCGCCCGGCCCCACCCGCAGGGCCACCGTACGGCGCTTGCTGCTGCGACGAAGCTCGACATTCACGCCTCCGACGCGCAGATGGGCCACAGGGCGGGCGGGAGCGCTCATGCGGAAATGATCGCAGCCACAGGGGGGGCCAACTGTGGCAGGGTGGGCTGGACAGCCCCGGCGTCGGCGTGATCTACACCCGTTCCAGTTTCAGATGGGGCGGCGGCGGCCACTCGGCGCGTACCGGGTCACCGGGCCGGACCTCACCGCTCACCACGACCACCGCCATGACGCCCGCCCGCCGGAACCAGTTCGCCGTGTTCATCCCGGCCCAGCACCGCCGCCATCAGTCCCGGTTGCAGCGTGTCGAGCCGGGCACAGGGGTTCCGCAGGCCCGTGACCTCGGCCACGGCCACCTTGTTAGATTCAGGATGGCCCAGATGCAGCCGGGTACCGCGTGGCACGGCCAGCAGGTCCAGCCCCCGCGTGGTCAGGTTCTCGCCCATGCTGCCCGCCTGCACCCGGAAGCCTCTGGCCTGCAACTCGTCCAGCAGTTCGCCCGCGATCAGGTGAAGCTGCCTCAGGTTGGGCTGGGTGGGGTCCTGCGCTGCCCGTGACACAGATTCCGCTCCATTCCGGAACACCCGTAAAAGCGCCGGGTGTTCCTCCATACCGCAGAATCCGCACTTGTTCCTACTCCCTCTGGTCGGATTGATTCCGAACACAGAACGGAATCAATCGGAAAGGCTATGAGCGGTGCTGAACCGTGCTTCCGGCGTGCGCGTCGCCCTCCACCCCCAGGCCCGCCAGCAGCCGGATACAGGGCGCAACCTGCTTGCTCACGCTGTGGACGGCGCTCAGGCTGACCGTCTCGACGGTTCCGTGCTGCACAGGTTCCACCGTCAAGACTTCAGATCGCGCCGTTGAAGGTGTCGCACTTGCCGGGGTCGCCGCTCCTGAAGCCGGTCATGAACCAGCTCACGCGCTGCTGGGAGCTGCCGTGCGTGAACGAGTCGGGCACCACCGTGCCCCGCGACTGCTTCTGAAGCGCGTCGTCGCCGATGGCCGTGGCGGTGTTGATGGCGCTCTGCACGTCCTGCTGGCTCAGGTTGGTCTGTGACTGGGTGCGGTTGCCCCAGACCCCGGCAAAGCAGTCGGCCTGAAGCTCCAGGCCCACCGAGTAGCGGTTGGCGGCGGCCTCGCTGCGGGCGCTGCGCTGGGCGCGGTCCACCTTGTCGGAGATGCCCAGCAGGTTCTGGACGTGGTGCCCGATCTCGTGGGCGATCACGTAGCTGTCGGCGAAGTCGCCGCCGCCGCCCAGCCGCCGCTGCATCAGGGCAAAAAAGTCGGTGTCGAGGTAGACCTTCCGGTCACTGGGACAGTAAAACGGTCCTACGGCGCTGCTGGCCTGACCGCAGGCGCTGTTGACCGCGCCTGAAAACAGCACCAGACGCGGCGGCTGATACGTCCGCCCGTTTTTCTGAAACACGTCGCCCCAGACCTGTTCGGTGCTGCCCAGAATCTTGCTCACGAACTGGCCGCTCCGGTCCTGCTGACCGCCCTGTGTCTGCCCCCCTTGAGTCTGGCCCCCCTGTGTCTGGGATGGCCGGGACTGGACCTGCGGCTGCTGCGTCTGACCGCCCCCGGTGATGGAACTGGTGTCGAACCCGAAAAACCAGCCCAGCAGCGCGATGATCAGCGCCGCGCCGCCGCCGATGGCCCCGCCGCCGAGGCCGATGCCGCCACCGCCGCCACTGCCGCGCCGGTCTTCTACATTGTTGCTGCTGGGAAGGTTCTGCCAGTCCATGTCTGCCTCCGGGGGCTGAAGTGTGTGCCGAATCTGGGTCCATTGTAGTGAGGCGGGTCATGGCCTGCGCCGAGTCTCAAGGTCAGATCAGGAATTCACGGTCCTGCCCTCTGCGTTCGGGTAGCCTGCACCCATGCACTACGACTTTGCCCGCCTGTCCGTTGCCGACAGCTACAAACTGCTGACCGCCGTGGTCGTGCCACGCCCGATTGCCTGGGTCAGCACCCTGAACCAGGGCGGCAGCGTGAACCTGGCCCCCTACAGTTTTTTCAACCTGATGGGCAGCGATCCGCCCGTGGTGGCGTTCGCGCCCGGTGACCGCGCCGACGGCACGCCCAAGGACACCGCCCGCAACATCGCCGGGCCGGGCGGCCTGGGTGGCAGGACGGAGGGCGGCGGCGAGTTCGTGGTCAACATGGTCAGCGAGGAGCTGAGCGCGGCCATGAACCTGTCGGGCATTGACTTTCCGCCCGGTATCGACGAGGCGGGCGTGGCCGGGCTGGAACTGGTTCCCGGCACGCTCGTCGGGGTTCCGCGTGTGGCGGCCAGCCCGGTCAGCCTGGAGTGCCGCGAGGTGCAGACCCTGAGCATCGGGCGCAACCGCATCGTGCTGGGCGAGGTGCTGGGCATGCACATTGCTGACGGGCTGCTGCTCGACCCGGAGCGCCACCACGTCGATATCGCCGCCCTGCACCTGATAGGCCGCATCGGCGGGCGCGGCGGCTACACCCGCACCGGCGACGCCTTCGAGATCGAGCGGCAGACGTACCGGGAGTGGCTGGAGGGGCAGAAGTAGGGATTCAGGGCAATGGATAAGGGCCGGGCAGCGTCAGCACCCTGAGAGAAACCGCCGCGTCCTCGGGAACGTCGCCTGTCAGGAAGCGTGCCAGCAGCGTCTGAATGGCGTCGGCGCAGTCCTCGACCACCCGGTCCATCGTGGCCTCGGCCAGATACGGATAGTGGCGGTCCAGAACGAACTCGCCGGGGGCGCTGTAAAACTCGCGCAGGTCGTCCAGGCGGTAAGCCATGGCGTCGCTGGGCAGGAAGCCGAAGGGAGACGGCGGGTTGGAGGCCGTGACCACGTACCGCTCGAAGACGTTGCCCGGATGGTCGCGCAGGTATTTATGATCCAGGCCGTACCAGTCGTCTTTCACCCGCTCCCAGGTGGCGGCCCGGTCCACTGCAAGTTCAGACTCGAAGGCGGCCTGGGTGCCCTCCCCGATGAAGTGCATCCAGAGGTTGTCGGTCACCAGATGCGTGAAATAACCGAGCATGAAGCTGAACCGGGGCGTCTGTGTGCCCAGGGGCTGCACGTATTCACGGTAGAAGGCCAGGTCACGAATCCGGCCCTCGTCTTCACCGGGCCTCAGGAAGTGGGTGACACTCTTGGGTGGATCGAAGGTTGTCCAGTTGTGGTTGGGCCGCCCCGAGTCGGGGGCGACGTTGCCGATCACGAACATCTGCGCGTCGATGCCTGCCAGACCGAGGTCCGGCAACGCCCCGAGCAGGCGCTCAGCGACGCGGAAGTGGCTGATCCAGGTGCCCATGTACGGGGGAGTATAAAGCGGCCCACTCTCGCCGCGCCGTATCTGCTCTACTGACAAAGTGCTCGCCCTCGCCCATTTCGTGACCCGTCGTCCCTGGCTGGTGCTGGCCCTCTGGGGGCTGCTGCTGCTCGTTTCTCTGCCGTTTGCCCTCCAGGCTCCTGGCCGCCTGAGCGCCGACCCCGGCAGCCTGAGCGACTCGGAAAGTGCCCGGCTGAGCGCCCTGCTGGCCCGCAACTTTGGCGAGCGCGACACCAACACCGTGCTGCTGCTGGTGAAAAGCACCCTGGCCGAGAACGATCCGAGATTCCAGGCGGCCTACGGCGGCTTCGTGGCGGGGTTAGGGCGGGTGCCCGGCGTGTCGCGCGTGACCCGTTACGACGCCGTGAGCAGCTACCGGGCGGTCAGTTCTGACGGAAAACAGACCCTGGCGCTGGCCCAGATTCCGCTCAAGGTTGGGGCGTCGGCGGCGCTGCGGGCCATCCGTGCCTATACGGCGGGGCAGCAGGCGGCGGGATTTACGGTGCGGCTCACGGGCGGGCAGGCGATTGCCGACGACTTTACCCAGTTTGCCGAGTCCGACAGCAAACGCAGCGAGTTCACCGCCCTGCCGCTCACCGCTCTGGTGCTGCTGCTGGTGTTCGGAGCGCTGGTCGCCACCGGGCTGCCGCTGCTGATGAGCGTGCTGAGCATCACCGTGGCGATGGCCGGGCTGTACGGCCTGACCACCCTGACCACGGTGTCCACGTTTGCCCAGAGCGTCATCACGCTCATCGGGCTGGGTGCTGGCATCGACTACGCGCTGCTGATGGTCAACCGCTTCCGCGAGGAGCTGAGACGAGAACAGCTCGGTGGCCTTGCAGACGCGTCTGCCGCCGCCCGCCGCACCATCCTGACCGCCGGGCGCAGCGTGGCCTTCAGCGGCCTGACCGTGGCGATTGCGCTGGCCGCCCTGATCATTCCGCCGCTGTCGTTCGTGCGGAGCATGGGCTACGGCGGGGTGCTGGTGGTGATCATGACGGTGCTGAGCAGCGTCACGGCCCTGCCCGCCTGTTTCGCGCTGCTGGGCGAACGGGTCAACAGCCCCCGATTCAAAAACCCCAGGCTGCTCAAGCTGACCTGGAGTCAGAACCCGCAGGCCAGCGCGGGCTGGACCGCCTTTGCCCGCAAGGTCACGGCGCGGCCCTGGCTGGCGGTGCTGGGCAGCACGGCGCTGCTGCTGGCCCTGGCGTCTCCGGCGCTGCACCTGAAGACCGGGTACGCCGGAGCGTACGGCCTGACCGCCGGCGTCGAGTCGCGCGACGCCCTGCAAGAGATTCAGCAGCTGGGGGCGGGCGGCCTGCTGTCGAGCTTCGAGGTGGTGTTCGACCTGGGAAACCAGCGCTACGGGCCGCAGGTGCGGGGAAACTTTCGCAGCGCCGCAGATCGCCTGCGTGCCCTGCCGGGCGTCCAGGCGGTCATCTCTCCCTTCGTGCGGGCCAGTGACCTGAAAGGCGCGGGCGCTGGCACTGCCGACGTGGGCCAGCTCGCCGCGCTCAGCCGCCGCAGCGTCTCGGCAGACCGGCGGTACCTGCGCCTGAGCGTGATTCCGGAGCGCTACCTGCGGGCCGACCAGATCGACGCTTTCGAGGCGCGGCTGCGGACCAGCCTGAACGTTTCGGGCCTGCCGTACCTGCTGGGCGGCGCGCCGGTGGCCGAACGCGAGTTCAGCCGCGCCCTGACGGGCGCTACGCCGCTGGCCATCGGCGTGGTCTTCGCGGCCACCTTCGTGGTGCTGGCGGTGGCCTTTCGCAGCCTGGTCATTCCCCTCAAGTCGATTCTGATGAACAGCCTGACGGTGGGCGCGGCCTATGGCGTGGTGGTGCTGGTGGTGCAGGACGGCGTGCTGGCCGGGCTGCTGGGCATTCCGCAGGGGGCGGGCGTGCTCGACAGCGCGCTGCCGCTGCTGCTGTTCGCCATTCTGTTCGGGCTGAGCATGGACTACGAGATTTTTCTGCTCTCGCGGGTGCAGGAAGAACACCTGCGCGGGGCCAGCAACGAAGAGGCCATCGTGCTGGCCGTCGGGCGCACGGCCCGCATCATCACGAGCGCCGCCGCCATCATGTTCATCGTGTTTTCTGCATTCATCGTGGGGCGCGTGGTCGCCAACAAGTCCATCGGCCTGGGGCTGGCCGCTGCGGTGCTGCTCGACGCCACGCTGGTGCGGCTGGTGCTGGTGCCCGGCTTCCTGAAGCTGGCCGGAGACTGGAACTGGTGGCTGCCGAAGTGGCTGGAGCGCCGCATGCCCAGAATCTACATCGAGCACTGAGATTGAGCATTCAGACTGAGGATTTTGTCAATTAGATCATCCATCGATATGATTTCTCTTTTTTGATTGAGATAAATAGAGCATTTGTCAAAAAGGCTCTCTTTTTTTGACCGACCGGAGGGAGTAAATTTGGCGAGCAGTTGGGAGAATGCAGGGACGAGAGTGCAGTTCTCTCGTACCGGAATTCGGACAACTGCTCTAGTGCATAGACAACCGATTAGGGCGGGGTGAATTTAGGCCGTTTCGCTCCCTCACCCTTGAGGGGGGAGGGCTGGGGAGGGGGTGAACGGGCTGAGCATCCAATGACTTGCCAGAAGTTGACCCCCCATCCTGATCGGTTGACGGTGTACTAGGCAGCTGTAATTGTTCAATCTGTTCTACTTAACGAATAAGCGCGATTGAATGTTTGAGAGGACCGAGAGCATCCCGACCAATCTGCTGAAGGTTATTCCCAATGAAGCGCGGCAACGCGGTCTCGCCGGGCGCTACACTCCAGACCAAGTGACCCGCCCCGCCCCCCTGATCCTGATCCCCGACCTGGGCGACCTGCTGCGGCTCCAGCCCCAGTACAACGCCGCCACGCTGGCTGAGCTGGCCCTGCATCTGGGCGTGTCCGGTGTGCTGTGGCTGAGTGGTTCCGACCCCGACCATCCGGCTCGCGACACCTTCGCCGCCGCCCGCCTGAGCGTGACCGAGCTGGCCCCCGACTGGGCCTGGGCCGAGACCGAACACGCCGAGCTGAGCGGCTTCATGCAGCAGTATCCGCAGGGGCAGGCCAGACTCCGGCAGGCGGGGCAGGCCGAGCGCAAGCTGGAGGGCCTGTTACATGGCGGCCTGACGCTTGAACGCCTGATCTCGCCGGAGATGCTGGCGGGGCTGGCGGCCTACCACGCGGTGCTGGCGGAAGCGCTGGAAGAGGGACCGGGCACCCGCTGGCAGGCCCGGCGGCTGGATACGCTGGCAGCGGCACTGGGCGACAGTGGGGGTGTGGTTCTGGCGGCCCTGGACGACCTGCCAGGTCTGCTGGAACGGCTGCCACAGGCCAGCTTGCCGGACGCGGCCAGTTTCGCCCCCGGCGAGTTCTCACGGCTGCGGGCGCTGGCAGACCGGGCGCTGCTGCTGCACGAAAGCGACGACCTCTCGGCTCTGCTGGCTGCCCTGGAGCGCGACACTGGGGACCGCCTGACCCCGAAAGCGGAACTCCAGTACGCGGCGGCGGGCATTCACCTCGCGGTGGGCGACCTGCCGAGCGCTCGCAGCCTGCTGGAAGCGGCGGCGCACGGCCTGACGAATGAGCGCAGCCTGCCGGGGCTGGTGCTGGCGCGGCTGGGGCAGGTGCGAGACGCCCAGGGTGAACGTGACCTGGCGACCCGGACCTACCGCGCAGTGCTGGCGCTGAACTTTACCCCGAAGGTGGCGAGGGAGGCCGCGCAGGCGGGGCTGGCGACGGCGTTTTTGCTGGAGGGCGTTTGACGCGCTCTGCGCTGCTCGCCTACGTGGACAGCCTCGGCCCCGCTCGATCGGGCGGCTACGCGGACTCCTACGACGGATGGGAGGACACCTGCGCCATCGCGCGCCTGTCACAGATCGCGCTCGACTCGCTGGACACCGACGGAACGAGGTTTTTCAAGAACACCGTCACGA
>JANXWI010000435.1 GCA_025351205.1 Deinococcus sp. | reverse complement strand
AGGAAGGTGGCCAGCACTTCGCCCGAATCCGGAGCTACATCTCGACCTGCCACAAGCAAGGATTGAATGTCTGGCATGGACTGGTTAGCATTTTTCGAGGCGATGTTATCATGCCTGACTTCACCCGCTGAGCAGTTACGTTCATCCAGAGCTAAACACTGGCGGACTGGATAGAATCAGACCATGTTTCGCCGCCGTCCCAGCGCAGGCCAGACGGTTCCGGGCCAGACCGTTCCCGCCTCTATCCGCCAGCTCTGGCCGGACGGGGCGCTTCTGGTGGGCGGCGCGGCCCGTGACCTGCTGCGCGGGGCCACGCCGAAAGACTGGGACTGGGCCGTTCCTGACCCGCAGCAGGCCGCCGAAACGCTGGCTGCGCGGCTGAACGGAGCGGTTTTTGCTTTAGACACCGAGCGCGGCTACTACCGGGTGAGTGCAGCGGGCGAGCAGCACGACTTCGTTCCGTTGCCCGGTGACCTGAACGCCGACCTGCTGCGCCGCGACTTCACGGTCAATGCCCTGGCCATTCATCAGGACGGAACGGTGAGAGACCCGGTGGGCGGCGTGAACGACCTGAAGGCGCGGCGGCTGCGGATGCTCAGCGAGGCCAACCTGATAGCCGATCCCCTGCGCCTGCTGCGGGCCGCCCGGCTGAGCGTCACGCTGGGCTTTGTGCTGGAGGCGGGCACGCGGGCAACGGTGCTGCGGCTGGCTCACTCGGGGTTGCCGCTGCCCGCCCAGGAGCGGATACAAGGCGAGCTGCACGCCCTGTTGCTCCACCCACAGGCGGCGCGGGGGGTGCGGCTGCTGGACGAGCTGGGGTTGCTGGCCCTGGCCCTGCCCGAGCTGCTGGAAGGCCAGGGGGTGAACCAGGGCGGCTTTCATCACCTGGACGTGTACGGGCACGGCGTGGAGGCGCTGCATCAGCTGTTGCAGCGCTTCCCCGGTGCCCCGCTGGCGCTGCGCTGGGCCGCGCTGCTGCACGACGTCGGCAAGCCTCGCAGCAGAACTGTAGAGGCCGGGCGGCTGCATTTCTACGGGCATGACAGGGTGGGCGCGGCCCTGGCCCGGCAGATGCTGGAACGGCTGCGTGAGGGGCAGACACTGGTGGGCGAGGTGACCGCCCTGATCGCCGCCCACATGCTGCCGCTGCCCGCGACGGAGCGTGAGGCGCGGCGTTTTGTCCACCGTCGCCGCGCACTCTTGCCGGAGCTGCTGGCCCTGATGCTGGCGGACCGTGAGGCGGCGCGTGGCCCCAGCAGCAGCGGGGCGTCCAGGCAGTATTACAAGGAGGGCATGGACCGGGTGCTGGTGGCCCTGGAAGACCAGCCCGCCGCGCCCGCCGCACTGCTCGGCGGCCACGAGGTCATGGCGCTGCTGGGCTTGCCTCCGGGCAGGCGGCTGGGCGAGCTGCTGCACGCACTGGCCGAGGCGCGGGCGCTGGGAGACGTGCAGACGCCGCAGGAGGCCCGCTTATGGCTGCTGGCGCAGACTGAAGCGCAGGCTACAGAACAGGCGTCCTCCTCCGAAAACGCCGCCGGGTAGAGCTTTCCGCAGAAGGTTCATGTCAGTCTTCCTTGGATACACTGGCCCGCGTGGACACGCTCACCCCCGACCTTTCAGCCGCTGGTCTTTCAACCATTGACCGTCCGACCTCCGACAGCTCCGCCTCGGGCAGTGTGCGCACCCCCGACTGGGTGAAAGACGCGGTGTTCTATCAGATCTTCCCGGACCGTTTTGCCCGGAGTGGACGCGTGCCCAAGGCGGGCCACCTGCAAGCCTGGGGCGAGCAGCCGACCCTGCATCGGTACCAGGGCGGTGATCTGCTGGGCGTGGTCGAGCGCCTGGACCACATCGCCAGCCTGGGCGTGAACGCCATCTACTTCTGCCCGGTGTTTCAGTCGGCCAGCAACCACCGTTACCACACCCACGACTATTACCACGTGGACCCGATGCTGGGCGGCAACGCGGCGCTGCGCGAGCTGCTGGACGCCGCTCACGCGCGCGGCATGAAGGTGGTCCTCGACGGGGTGTTCAACCACGCCTCACGCGGGTTTTTCCAGTTCTCGGACCTGCTGGAACAGGGCGAGAGCAGCGCGTACCTGGACTGGTTCCATGCCGGGCCGTTTCCGCTCTCGGCCTACGACGACTCCAGGGAGGCCAACTACGCGGCGTGGTGGGGCAACCGTGCTCTGCCCAAATTCAACACCGGCACGCAGGCGGTGCGCGAGTTTCTGTGGAACGTCGCGGAGTACTGGACGCGCTTCGGCATCGACGGCTGGCGGCTCGACGTGCCCAACGAGATCGACGACGACGACTTCTGGCGCGAGTTCCGGCGGCGGGTCAAGGCCATCAACCCCGACGCCTACCTCGTGGGTGAGATCTGGGACGACGCGCACCGCTGGCTCCAGGGCGACCAGTTCGACGCGGTGATGAACTACCCGTTCACGCGGCCCTGCATCGCCTACTTCGGGGCACACACCCTGAACCACGCCATGAACGAGGCCAGCGGCACCGGCCACGTGGTCCCGATGAGCGCCGAGCAGTTCGGGCGGCGCATGAAGGAGGTCGCTCACCTCTACCCGCTGGAGATCGTACAGGCGCAGATGAACCTGCTGGGCAGCCATGACACCGCCCGTTACCTGAGCGCGGTGGGCGGCGACCACACGGCCCACCACCTGGCCCTGACCTTCCAGCTCACCTACCTGGGCGCGCCCTGCCTGTACTACGGCGACGAAATCGGCCTGCCCGGTGGCCCCGACCCCGACTGCCGCCGCGCCTTTCCCTGGGACGACCAGAGCAGCTGGAACATGGACACCCTGGCGCTGATCCGCACCCTCACGGCGGTCCGGCACGCCACGCC
>JANXWI010000418.1 GCA_025351205.1 Deinococcus sp. | reverse complement strand
AATTCGCGGAACACCGCCACCCGCAGCCGCGACAGCTCCGGAATGGCCGCCTTCAGGTCGGGGCCGCTCAGGACTTCCACCGAGAGTTCAGCCACCGATCTGACGAATCCAGTCGGCCAGGTTGTAGTAATTGCTGACGCGGGCAATTTTGCCGCCCCTGACCTCGAAAAACGCGCCCACCGGCAACTCGTAACGCTGGCCGCTGGCTTCCGGCAACTCACCGTCTTTTTGCAGGTATTCGCCGTGAATCACGAACTCGGCGGCGGCGCGGCTGCCGTCCCCGTTGACCATCACCGCCAGACTTTTCGCCTGCTCGCGGTAGTGGCTGTCCATGTGCGCCAGAAAGCGGCGGAAGGCTTCCAGTCCGCTCTGGCGCTCGCCCTGGTTGATGTCGTGCGCCACGTCTTCGCTCAGGCAGGCCAGCATCTGTTCGCTGTCCCCGGCGTTGAAGGCGGCGTAGTAGCTCTCGATCAGGTCACGGGTGGCAGACATAGAGCACATTCAACCAGATGTGAACAGGGGGGAATGTGGAGGGTCATCCAACACCAACCGGGAGAAAAAGCAGGGTACAATCCGGCCACTTTATGAACCTGACCTCCAGACCCATGCCGAGACCATTCGGCGCGCTGGCCCTCGGCACCCTGCTTCTCTCGGGGTCTCTCCTGTTGACACCCGCCACCGCCCAGGCCACCACGACACAGGCCACCGAACCCGGCCCAGTTGCGGCTGGCACGGTGCGCGTCAACTATTACCGCCCCGACGGCAAGTATGACGGCTGGGGCCTGCACCTCTGGGACGGCGCGAAAACCCCCACCGAGTGGACCAAGCCCTTCGCCCAGACCGGCCAGAGCAGTTACGGCGCGTACTGGGACGTGCCCACCGCTGCGGGCTGGACCAAACTGAACTTCATCGTGCACAGGGGCGACGACAAGGACCCCGGCGCCGACATGGCCGTGACCGACAACAAGGTCAATCAGGTGTGGGTGGTGAGCGGACAGAATAAGGTCTATTCTCAACAACCCAGTGCCCAGAAGCCCGATACGGCAGTGCAGACGGTGGGTGACGTGACCAGATCGCAGGCCTTCTTTCTGACCCGCAGCCTGCTGGCCGTCAAGCCCGCGCTGCTGGAAAACGGCGCGCTGCTCAACCTGTATGGCAGCCCGGACGCCGCCCTGAAGCAGACGGCGACGGGCATAACGGGCGGCGCGGCCATTCCGCTGATCGCCGTGGACGGAGGACTGACCCCCGCTCTGAAGGCAAAATACCCGTACCTGAGCGGCTACGCGCTGGTGTCGGTGCGCCCCGAGGAGCAGGCCCAGGTCGAAGCCCTGCTGCGCGGCCAGCTTCTCCTGAGCAGCGAGACGCCCGGCGGAAAGTTGCAGGACGTGACCGGCGTACAGCTTCCGGGCGTGCTGGACGACCTGTACGCCTACAGCGGGCCGCTGGGCGTGACCTGGGCGGGTGGCAAACCCACACTGCGGCTGTGGGCACCCACCGCGCAGGACGTGAAGGTGCACGTGTCCGCCGCAGACGGTTCCGGCGAGCAGATTGTGCCGCTCACACGCGGAGAAAAGGGCGTCTGGAGCGTGGCGGGCGACGCGGGCTGGAAGGGCAGGGCCTACGTCTACGAGGTGAAGGTCTACGCGCCCAGCACGCAGAAGATCGAGACCAACATGGTCAGCGACCCCTACGCCGCCTTCCTGACTGCCGACAGCAAGCGCGGCGTACTGAACGACCTGTCGGACGCGGCGCAGAAGCCCGCCGGCTGGGACACGCTGAAGAAACCCGCCCTGGCTTCGGTGTCCGAGCTGAACTTCTACGAGCTGCACCTGCGCGATTTCTCGGCCATCGACACCACGGTGCCCGCTGCCCAGCGCGGAACGTACCTGGCCTTCACGCAGCAAAGCAGCGCGGGCATGAAGCACCTGATAACCCTGGCAGCGGCGGGCCTGAAGGCGGTGCACCTGCTGCCTACCTTCGACATTGCCAGCATCCCCAAAGACAGGAGCAGCTGGAAGGCCACGCCCGACCTGAGCAAGCTGGCGCCAGGCGGCGAGCAGCAGCAGGCGGCGGTGAAAGTCGTGCAGGACGCCGACGGCTACAACTGGGGCTACGACCCGGTGCATTACGGAACGCCGGAAGGCACCTACGCCGTCAACCCGGACGAGCGCACCAAGGAGTACCGCCAGATGGTGATGGCGCTGAACGGCGCGGGCCTGCGCGTCGTGCAGGACGTGGTGTTCAACCACACGGCCAGCAGCGGCGAGTCTGAAAACAGCGTGCTGGACAGGATTGTACCCGGCTACTATCAGCGGCTGAACCTTGACGGCGGCGTGGAAAACTCGACCTGTTGCTCCAACACCGCCACCGAGCACGTCATGATGCGCAAACTGATGATCGACACGGTGCTGATGTACGCCCGCCAGTACAAGATCGACGGCTTCCGCTTCGACCTGATGGGGCATCACATGGTGGCCGACATGGCGGCGCTGAGGAAAGAACTCGACGCGCTGACGCCCGCCACAGACGGCGTGGACGGCAGGAAGATCTACGTCTACGGCGAGGGCTGGGACTTCGGCGAGGTGGCCAAGAGCGCTCGCGGCGTGAATGCCACCCAGGTGAACATGTATGGCCAGGGCATCGGCACCTTCAATGACCGTATCCGCGACGCGGTGCGCGGCGGCAATCCGTTTGGCGGCCTGCAAGATCAGGGCTTCGCCACCGGGCTGGTGACCTTTCCCAACGGCCAGAAGCAGAACACCGATCTGAGCAGGCTGCTGCACCTGACCGACTGGCTGAAAGTCGGCCTGACCGGCAACCTGCGCGACTTTCGTATGACCGACATGACGGGCAAGACCGTGACCGGCGCGCAGATCGACTACAACGGGGCGCCCACCGGCTACGCGGCCAGCCCGCGCGAGAGCGTCAGCTACGCCAGCGCCCACGACAACCAGACCCTGTTCGACGCCGTGGTGCTCAAGGCTCCTGCTGCGGCCACCGAGGCCCAGCGCGTGCGGATGCAGAACATGGCCCAGAGCCTCGTCTGGCTGGGGCAAGGCATGCCGTTCATGCAGGCGGGCGACGAGTTGCTGCGCAGCAAGTCCTTCGACACCGACAGCTACAACAGCGGCGATCATTTCAACGCGCTCGACTGGACCGGGCAGGACAACGGTTTCGGGCGCGGACTGCCGCCGCAGGAGAAAAACGGCGCAAACTGGCCGCTGTACAGGCCATTGCTGGCGAACAAGGCGCTCAAGCCCAGCGCGCAGGACGCCAATCAGGCGTACTCACATTTGCAGGAGCTGCTGAAGATCCGTTCCAGCTCGCCTCTGTTCCACTTCGAGACGGCGGCGCAGGTGCAGCAGGGGCTGAGCTTCCTGAACAGCGGCCCGCAGCAGCTGCCGGGCGTGATCGTGATGCACCTGCACGCTCAAAGCGCCCCCTACCGCGACGTCGTGGTGGTGTTCAACGCCAGCGGCAAGGCGGCTGAGATCAAAGACCCCTCGCTCGCGCCGCTGAAGCTGAGCCTGCACCCGGTCCTGGCCGCCAGCGCCGACCCGGTTGTGAAAGGCAGCAAGGCTACCGGCAACATGCTGAGCGTTCCGGCGCTGACGACAGCGGTGTTTGTCGGCAGGTAACCGACGTTGTCGGCGAATTCAGGTGACCCTTCGCAGAGCGGAACACTGGGATGAACGATCTCCCCAGCGCGTCCATGTGAGAACGCCTGACCGTCTATCCCCGATCAGCCGCTCCATCAGCCCTCCCCCTTGCGAGCGAAATAAGGTTCTGCCGCTTCCAGTCGCGGCACTTTGATACCCAACCGCCCCGCTTCCGCCAGGGTGTCTCGGCAGATCTCACGCGGCTCCTGGGCCTCAGGGTCGGTTTGCGCCTCGAGACTCACGCGCGCCAGCGGGACATGGGCGAGCACCCAGACGAGCGCGCGGGCGGTCAGCCCGGTGGGCGCACGGAAGGGCAGCACCGCGCCCCGGTGTCGCCGCAGGTCAATGCCGCGCGCCTCAAGGAGCGGCAACAGCTCGCGGCTCGCCAGCAGCGCCTCGCGCAAATCACCTGCCCGACCAACCAGCTTGGCCAGCGACCCCAGCCTCAGGCCCTGGGAGTGCAGGCCAGCGTTGAACACGAAATGGATCCACAGCCAGCCGCGAAAGTCGCCCTGCTCCTGGAGCCGGAATCCGGCATGGCGAAACGCCTGGCGTACGGCCCGCTCACGCTCGGTCAGGGGCTGGCCAAGGGTGCCGAAGACCACAGGCGGCAGCAGTGCCCCGCGCAGCACACCGTCCTCGCCGAAGCCGCCGCCCGCTTGAGGAAAGCCCCAGGCGAGCTGGCTCAGGGGAAGGTCGCCGATGGCAGCCTGCGGCTCGGACCAGATGTTGCCGAAGATCAGCACGGTGGCGTTGCCGATGCGCGGCGTCAGGAAGGCTGCCGCCTGCGTCAGTCGGTGGTGCGGCACGCTGAGCACGATCAGGTCGAAGTCGTGCCCCAGCTCCAGTGTCTCGCGGTAACGCACCGGCCACTTCTCTACGACGCGCCGACCCCACACCCGCCGCCGCGCATCGAGCAGATTGAGCGCGACCGTTTTTCCATACACTGCGGCGCGGCCTGGCCGAACATAGAATTCAATTTCATGTCCGGCCTGCTCCAAGGCCCAGCCGTAGATGGTGGCGATCACGCCCCGTCCGAACATCAGGATCTTCATGCCGCTCCTCGTGGCGTACAATGGAATCGGAAACAGTTTCCACTTAACAGAATATGGAGATAGTTTCCGTTTGTCAACAGGAGGGATCGTATGACCGCTGACAAGCCCCTGCGTGCCGACGCCCAGCGCAACCGCGAGGCCCTGCTTGCCAAGGCCCGGGAGATCTTCGACGCCGGAGACTTTGACCTGCGCTTCGATGAGTTCGCCCGCCTGGCCGGTGTGGGCGTCGGCACGCTGTACCGTCATTTCCCGACCAGGGAAGCGCTGGCCGAGGCGGTCTACCAGGGGGAGATCGCCACGCTGTGTGGCCGCGCCCGCCAGTTGCAGGCCACACTCCCTGCCGAGGAGGCCTTAGCGACCTTTCTGCGTGGCATGATCGGGCACATGGACGCCCATCAGGGGCTTGCCCGGACGCTGGCCACGCTGATGGCCACCCGTTCGGAGGCGCTCGCTGAGGGCAGTCAAACGCTGGAACGAACGGTCACTCACCTGATGGCCGCTGCCGTGAGAGACGGTACCGTTCGGGGCGACGTGGGGGCCGGCGCCGTCATGATGGCCCTGCACGGCATCGGTGCGGCCCGTCACCGCCCAGATTGGCGGGCCGAGGCCGACGGTGTCATCACCCTCATGCTGGACGGGCTTCGCCGGACGTCTTCAGGAGATCATCAGGGCCAGCGAGCGCAGAAGAATTTCGGCGAGGAAAAGTAAGCATGCCTCGACTCAGATCTCGGTCATCCAAAAACAGAGCCGCCCTGCACAAAGTGGGCGGCTCTTTCCTGGCATCTTTCCGGGTCTAGCCTTCCAGTCCCAGATCGACATGCTGGCCCGCTATCTCGGCGTCCGCTTTCTCACGCTGCCCGAAAAAGCTGTAGGCGAGCAGCAGCGCCCCCACCACGCCCGCCATCAGCGCGCCCCAGGTGTAGCCCAGCGCCGGGCGGGCGGCAGGTGAGGTCAGCACCAGCGGGCTGAGAAACTGGCCCAGAAACACCGCGCTGCTCATGCCCGCCGTGACGCGCCCCCGCCACGCCGTCGGGGTGATGTCGGCCAGCCAGGCGTACAGGTTGGGAAACACCAGCCCGCTGCCCAGGCCGCCCACCAGCAGACCAGGAACCACGCCGCCCACAGTATTCGCCTGCGACACGACCACCCAGCCCGCCCCCAGCAGCAGGAAGCCGAGCGCGGCCACCCGCCGGGCATCGAAACGGCCCGCCAGCCGTGAGTAGGTGAGCGAGGTGATGGCCGCGACGAGCGTGAAGCCGCCCAGCACCAGCCCGGTGGCCGCCGGGGCCACGCCCAGAAAGCGCAGCAGGAACGGTCCCTGGGCGGGCATCAGGTAGAAGGCGACCATGTACAGCAGCGCCAGCGTGTACACCAGCCCGATCATGCCCCAGTTGGGCTTCTCGTTGGTGGCAACGGCGGCCTGGACGCCCGGCACACCGCGCGGCAGGCGCAGCACCAGGGGGAGCAGCAGCAGCGCCATCAGGTACAGGGCGAAGGGGGCACGCCAGCCCACAGCCGCCAGCACGCCGCCCAGCGGCAGCAGCACCGCGCCGCCGAAGCCGTTGAAGGCCGCCTGCTGGCTGAGAAACTTCCCGCGCGCCTGCCCGCTGAACAGGTCGTTGACGAGCGCCCCGGTGGCGGTCATGGTGCCCGCCACCGCCAGGCCCAGCACCACGCGGCCCAGCAGCAGCGCCCCCAGCGAACTGACGATCAGGCCGCTGGCCCCGCCTACCGCGTACAGCAGCAGCGAGCCGATCAGCACCGGGCGGCGTCCGAAGCGGTCTGCCAGGATGCCCGACAGCGGCGCACTCAGGGCGATGGCGAGGCCCACGATGGTCAGTGCCAGCTTGACCAGCAACCCTGCATTCGGCACCCCAGCAAAATGCACCTGCATGGCGGGCAGCGCGGGCGCGATGGTCGCCCCGGCCATGATGGTCAGCGCCGAGAGAATCAGCAGCGTGAGGCGAATCTGGGACGTTGGACCCGTGGAGGCCGGTGCAGCAGACGGAGCGGAGGCCGTTCGGGTCATGCCGAGCACTGTAGAACACGGATGCTTTAAAAAATGAAGCGACGTGAACAGGTCGGCCTTGAGGTAGTCTTCACATTCTGTACACCCAGCGATGATGACGAGACCGTGCCTTTCAGGGCAATCTCGGCACCTGCACGCCATCCACCTGACCGTTCTGACCAAAACTCACCGTGGACGCGAATGGGATGTTGCGGTACTGCCAATGCGGCAGCGTCAACACTTCACCGAGGCTGCCGAAGGTGCTGCTGGGAAAGCCGTTCAGCCAGGCGTACTGCCAGCGGGTCAGGCCGCGCCCGTCTGGCGGCAGATTCCTGCTCAGCGTCAGCAGCGCCTGGCTGGGCGGCGTCAGACTGAACACCCGCTCGGCGGCCCAGGTGTCCAGCAGGGCATAGGGCACGTTCAGGCCGCAGAGGTCCGGGCGGTTCGCCAGTTCCATGAAGCGCTGGAGGTCGGCGTTGACAGGGTCAGGGTCTGGAGCAGTGGGAGGGCTGCCTGCTTCGCCTGCCGGGCCACTGGATGAAAATCCGAGATCACCCGTTGACCCGAACGGCGTGGCGTCCAGCAGAAACACCAGCGGCGTCAGGGCCAGCGCGTCGGCCCCGTGCCCCACATCGTCGCCCGCGCCGCCCTGCACGTTCAGGAACTGCGGCTTGCCCAGGCGAGCGACCCGGCGTACCGTCACGCCCTGGTTCAGCTCGACACCTTTGCCGACGCTGCTGTTTTCGTTGGGAAAGCAGTGGGTGCGAAGGCCGCCGTAGCCCCAGACCGTCTTGCCCTCGTACCTGCGCTTCAGGGCGGCCAGATCGGGGTCAGGGATCAGCGGCGAAAGGTCGTGGAAGCCCGCCGCCGGGTCACCGATGCGCTCGACCTCGCCCAGTCCCTCGGCACTGAAGAGGGCACGCCCCGCTTCCAACCGCCGCAGAGTCAATACCCGCCCGGCCAGTGCGGGAACGTCCAAAGGCTTGCCATTCTGTCGATACACCACATTGAGGTCGGTACGCAGGAAGTCCTGGCCGGGACTGAAGTTGGTCGGCACGCTCAGGCCGGGATGGACCGCCAGCGTCACGCCCAGGCGGTCCGGGCCAGTGAGTTGCAACACTGCCGGGCGCTTCAACGTGCCCAGCAGCCGCAGGCCAACGGGCACCCGCCAGCTCTGACCGATAGGTTCCGGCACGCCTGGAAGCAGCTCGGCCCTCTCGAATTCCAGAGGCTGAGCAGGCCAAACACTGCGAACGACTACCGACAACGGTGCCCGGCTCCAGCCCTGCGAGGGCGGCCCGGCCTGCTGGTAGTCCTGCGTGAACAGCAGCGGCTGGGCAAAGCTGCGGCTAGGATCGAGGTAACCCTGGGTCCAGGGAAACGGGGCGGGCGCGGCGGAGGCAGATAAACTGAGCAACAGGGCCGCGAGGAGCAGCATGATTGGCATACCCAAGCGTAGCGAGCGAAGGGTTAAAGATTCTGATTGCTCAGGGCCGCTCGCTCCAGGGCGT
>JANXWI010000411.1 GCA_025351205.1 Deinococcus sp. | reverse complement strand
CGGCGGTCAGACACCGGCTGCACGTTCAGCCTCGCCGTGCGGCTGACGATGGTGGGCATCACCAGCCCCACGTCTTCGCTCAGAAACAGAAACAGCGCATTGTGCGGCGGTTCCTCGACCAGTTTCAGCAGCGCGTTGGCGGCCTGCTCGTTCAGGTATTCCGCGCCGTCGATCAGCACCACGCGCCGCCTGTAGGTGGGCCGCAGCTCCAGAAACTGATAGACGTGCTGGTCGTAGTCGTGGCCGTCGTCGCGGGCCTGCACGATGGCCCCCACCGGAATGATCCTGCGCCGCGCCGCCTTGCCGGTGCTGGTGGTGGTGCGCGCAGACACCAGCAGCAGATCGGGATGCGCCCCCGGCTGGGCCTCGCTGAGCGCCACTGCCCGGCAGGACGCGCAGTGCCCGCAGGCTTCCCCGGCCAGCCCAGCCACAATGGGGCCGGGGAGCAGGCAGTTCTGGAACGCCACGATCTCCAGCGCCAGTGCCCGCTTGCCCACCCGCGCCGGGCCGGACAGCAGCAGCGCGTGGCCAGGGTAACGCCGCGCCTGTTCGAGCAGATCGGGGTGGAAGCCGGGGGCGATGGGGGCGGTCATCGCTGAGCCACTGAAACGGGGACTGAGAAGCCGTTTACATAAACGTCCAGCTGACTCACTCCCTCTCGTTGTGGGCGACTGAGCGTGCCCATGTGAACCCTCACCCCGCTGCTTTGCAGCGCCCCTCTCCCAGAGGTAGAGGGGGAAACGGCCAGGATGAGGGGATTGAGTTCAGGCCTGCTCGGTGGTCCCCTCTCCCCCTCGCTGCGCGAGGCCCCTCTCCCGCCGGGGGCGAGGGGGAACGGCCACACTTTGCTGACGCTCGGTGGAAAAAACTGGTCGTCGGAATAACTTGGCAGCTCTTCCAGGTCGCCGCCGCACAGCCTTCGGTGTATCAAAGACGGCGGGCAAGCGTCGTCAACGGCGCTGTTCTGCCCAAGAACGCCCATACATCCGTGTGGCTGAGCCGAACTTCCAACCTCTCCACTGTCAAGAAGCGGATTTCCGCTTTCCAGATAGGTAAAACCAGGGTCGATACCCCGCCGAATGAGCCGACTTGCCTTGCCAATAGCGCAGCGCTTGACGAATCTTTCAAGCCCCCCCTGCCCCTCAGGGGTAGGGGGCTGGGGGGTGGGGTGAAAGCCAGAAGTTAAGGCCAGAGCCAGACAGAACATTCAAATCACTTCCCGATGCTCAGCCGCGCCCCGAGCACGTCCGGCAGCCCCGCCGCCTGAATCTGCGCCTGCGTCTGGGCAATGTCGTAGGAAATCCGGTACACCTGAAAGTTATGGCGCGCGGTGTCGAAAATCGCGTAGCTGGCCTGCGGATTGCCGTCGCGCGGCTGGCCCACCGAGCCGGGGTTGAGAATCACGCGGGCGGCGGGCGGAACCATGTAGCTGCCGCCGTCCTGGAACGCCTGATACTTGATCCACTCGCCCACCGGGGCGTTGAGGGTGGCGTACACGCCCGGCACGTGGGTGTGCCCCACGAAGCCCAGACGCCCGTGCCAGTTGGCGAAGATGTCGCGGGCCGAGGTCACCGAGTCGCTGTAGTCGTCCAGGCTGGTGGGGGTGCCGTGGCGGTAGCGTGCGCCCACAAGGGGATCGTCTACGCCGTCGGTCCACTGGTGCAGTTCGGCGATGTCGCGCTTGCTGAGCTGGCCGTGCTGCCATTCGAGCGCCTGGGCCACGATGCCCTCGCCGCGCACCTCGGGATGGTGAATCAGGCGCAGCATCATGTCTTCGTGGTTTCCCAGAATACAGGTGGCGTCCAGGTCGCGCAGGGTGTCGAGCACCTCTCGCGGGCGCGGGCCGTAGCCCAGCGCGTCACCCAGCGAGACCACGCGGTCAAACTTGCGGGTCCAGGCATCCTTCATGACCGCCTGGAGGGCCACCCCGTTGGCGTGAATGTCGGACAGCAGCAGCAGGCGCACGGAGGCCATGATAGCGAGGACGGGCCACAGAGGTGTGGCCAGATTGACCGCAACCGAAGTTCGCCCGGATCAATCGGGCATGGTCAGGGGCTGGACCGCCGACCAGGGCAGGGCGCGGGTCAACACGCTAGACTGCTCCCATGTACCTCGTCAGCGTCTGGAGCGACCTCTACGCCAGCACCCTGGCCCTGTACACGGGCCGGGCGGGCGGTCACCGCTGGCTGGTGGCCTCGCCGCCGCAGCACGCTGGGGCGGCGGCCAGGGCGCTGGAGGCGCTGGAAGGCAAGGGCGAGGCGGTGCTGCTGGTGTACGCGGGCCTGACACCACTGGAAATGGCTCTGCGGCAACAGAACGATCCGGTGCTGGGGCGCGGCCTGAGCGGCGTGCTGGTGGTAGACCGCCCTCTGTCGGGCGGACCGGAAATGACGCTGCCCGGCTCGGAACAGCGGGATGAGCAGAGCGGCCTGACCTACCACGAGGGCGGCGGCGCCCCGGCCTGGACAGACGCGCTGGCCGGACGTGTTACAGGAGCGGCTGGTGTACCAGAAACGGGTATGACGCAGACAGGTGAACAGGGCCAATGTGCCCCGGCCAGCGTCTGTGCGGGCCTGGGGCTGCCGGTGCGGGTCTGTGGTCCGGATACGCTGAGCGTGACCCTGCGGCAGTGGTGGGCCGTCACGCCGCACGCCCTGATACCGGCTGGCTGAGCTGTGGTTGACTGAGCTGTGGTTGACTGAGCTGGGGCTGGCCGATCCGGGGCTGGCCGCGCCTACTCCGGTTTGATCCGGTCCAGTGCCCAGACGCCCATTCCCAGCGCCGCGCCGTAGAACACGTGCGCCCCCAGGCGGTTGAGGTGGCCGCTGGCAGGCGAGGCCGCCGGGCCGTCTTGCAGGCCCAGCAGCGGCACCAGCCCCTCGTCGTTGAGCGCCCAGAGCGCGGCCCCGAAAACGGCCCCGGTCAGCGGACTGGCGGCGGGAAGGTGGGAGTGGCGGGCCGTGAGCGCCCCATACAGCGCGCCGCTCAGGATCCCGAAACCCCAGTGGACGCCTTCACTCAGAGCGATCCGGGTTTCGGTTCCCGGAGTCTTGCCCGTGACCGACTGGTAGGCAATCCGGCCCATTGCAGCGGTGCTGGTCTCGCCGGATTCATGCTGCTGCCCAAAGGGGGAAATGACGTTCTGATCGGGCTGGGGTTGATCTGGCTGGGGTTGATCGGGCTGGGGCTGCTGCGCCTCTCCCCCGTCACCCTCCGCATCTTCCGACCTGGGCGTGAGCAGCGGGGCGATCCGTACCCAGTACTGTCCCATCGCCAGCACACCGACCACGCCGCCCACCAGTCCCAGCACGGCCCCACGGTAGAGATTAGGTTGCGCGGTTTGCCGCAGAAGAGTGAACATGGACCCAGGCTAGGTGTCGGTCCGGCGGCCACCATGAGAAGGCGTTGGCCGTTAGCGGATGTTCCCTGGGGTCTTTGTTCTAGAGGTCTGTGCTTCCAAGGACTGTGCTTCCAAGGACTGTGCTTCCAAGGACTGTGCTTCCAAAGACTGTGTTTCCAAGGACTGTGCTTCCGAGAGCTGTGTTTCCAGGGTCTGGGCCTCCGACGATTGAGGCGCGGCACGGCGCTGCACCGGAGTGCTGCCCTGCCCGGCGCTCATACGGACGCCGATCCACCCGCCCAGCAGATCGGCAAGCCAGTCCTGAATGCCCGCGTCCCGGCCCGCCACGAAGGCCTGATGCACCTCGTCCACGGTCCCGGCCCAGGCGGCCAGCCCCAGCGCCAGCCCGGGGCGGCCCGTGGCCCGTCCCAGCGCGAAGCCGAGCGCCAGGTATTCCAGCGCGTGCCCGGCCCACTCGAGGGGGGGCCAGTCGAGGGGGGGCCAGTCGAGGGGATGGGGCAGCGGCACGCCCAGCAGGTCACTGCCGGAACTGAGCATCCAGATCACGGCCACCAGCAGCAGCGAAACGGCCCACCAGACGCCTCTGAATCTGGCCGTGTTCAAGCGGGCCTGATGGTGTTCGGGTGGGTGCTGCATTCAGGTGGGTTCTGCATTCAGGTGGATTCTGGCGCGTGCTCGACCAGCTCGATCAACGTTCCGCCGCCCCATTTCGGATGCAGAAAGGCCACCCGGCTTCCGGCCCGGCCCGGCTGCGGCGCGGTGTTCAGGAAGCGCGCCCCCAGAGCGCTCAGGCGCTGTATTTCGGCCTCCAGATCGCCCACCCGAAAGGCGACGTGGTGCAGCCCCTGCCCGCGCTTCTCCAGAAAGGCGGCCAGCGGACCGCCCGGCTCCTGGGGTTCGAGCAGCTCGATCAGGGTGTTTCCCAGTGCGAAGGCCCGCACCAGCACGCCCTGTGAGGCCACCAGTTCATCCTGACCCTGCGGCAGCAGTCCCAGCGCCAGATACGGAGCGCTGCCCTCGTCCAGCGAGCGGGTCACGACGGCGATGTGATCGACGTGTTGCAGCCCCAGGGTTTGCATATCTGGCGTTTGTAGATCCGGCGAGGCGGCAGGCGGGACGGGCGGGACGGGCGGGACGGATGACATGGCGTCAGGGTAGCGCCGAACGCGAGGCCCCGACCAGCCAGCGCGTCTTCTTTCGTTCAGGGGCCGGTCAGCCAGGTCACGGCGCGGGCGTCGTTCAGGCCGGTGGCCACGTCGGTGGGCTGCCAACTGCTCTGGCTCAGGCCCAGCACCGTGTCCAGGCGGGTCAGGGTGCTGCTGGTCAGGGCGTAGGCGTTGCCGTCGGGGGCAAAGGTCAGGTCGCGCAGATCGCTGGGGTACGATGCCGCGCCGAAACGGGTCCCGTCCCAGATGGTCAGGGCCTGGCTGCCCGCGCCGCTCAGCCACGCGCCCAGCAGGCGGTCACTGCCGTACAGGCGGTTGGCGACGGTGCTCAGCGCCACGCCCTGAGACAGCGACCCGTCTTTCAGACTGACCTCGCGCACGCCGCTGTCGGTGGCCGCATACAGGCTGCCGCCGCGCATGGCGAGGTCGGAAACGACTGTTGTCAGAGGCGGATTGGTCACCACCGCCACGCCGTTCTCGTCGGCGCGGAGCAGCTCGCTGCCGCCGCCGGTGGCGGGCCGGGCCAGCCAGACGGCCTGCCCGCCTGTTACGGCGAAGCGGCTCAGGTCGCTGCTGGTGGGGCTGGGCGGCGGCAGCGTGGCAATAAAGGCCAGCGAACCGTCGGAGCGGTAGACCACCAGCTGCTGGGCCGCCCCCTGGCCGCAGTCGGACAGCGCGGCCACCCGGTCACGCGCCGGACTGGCCCGCAGCCGCACGTAACAGGGTGTGACGCCCGCCGGGGTGGGCAGGGTCACCGGGCTGTCCAGCGAGGCGCCGCGCAGCTCGATGCGGTCTCTGAAGGCGATCAGCATCTGCGAGCCGCCGGGCAGCACCTCCAGGTCTACCGCCCCGCTCACGGGCAGGGGCAGGGCCGCCTCACCGGGGGTCACGACGCGCAGTTCCGCGCCGCCCGCATTGACCACCCCCAGCCGCGCCGAGGGCTGCGGTTCGGTGGTTCCGGTACAGGCCACGAGCAGCAGCGGGGCCAGCAGGGTCAGCATGCTCAGGTTCAGATGGATGTTCGGCTTCATGGAAACTCCTGGGCCAGCAGACCGGGAAACTCGGGAGTGGAGGAACGCTTCCTTACAGCAGAATGCAACAGATGTATGCGACTCTCTTCAGAGGACCCACGGGCGGGCCAGACGAAGCTGGTGGCCCCTGCATTTTCCCCTCGTTTCGTGTGAGCGACTGGTACAGCTGCAAAGCAGCGGGGTGAAGGGAACCACCGAGTGAACGCAGACCGAGTGAGCGCCCCCTCCTCTCCCCTCTTCCGGCAGGAACTTTTTTGCCTCGGCCCGCATCCAAGAAGTAGGGCCAGGCTTGGCACTCCGGTTCCGATCAACCCGGCCCTGATCAACCCCGTCCTGATCAACACCGTCCTGACCGATCCGGTCCAGAGCACTCCCATCCCCCCTCCATGAATGACCTGACCGACACCCAGCTCATCGCGCTGGCTCCCCACCAGACGGCGGCCTTCGAGGCGCTCGTGCGGAGGCATGCCCCGCGCGTGCATGCGCTGGCCCGGCAGCTGGTGGGCGAGGGCAGCGCCGACGACGTGGTGCAGGAGGTGTTTTTGAGCGTTCACAGAAATCTGAAGACCTTCCGGGGCGAGGCGCAGTTCTCGACCTGGCTGCACCGCATGGCCCTGAACGCCTGTTATGGCCTGCTCAGAAAACGCCAGCCCGAAGCGCTGGAACACGTTCCCGAACCGCACAGCCTGCGCGACCCGGTGGGCGAGAGCGAGCGGGCGCAGCTGCGGGGGCGGCTGGCCTGGGCCATGCAGCAGCTTCCGCCAGATCAGCGTGAGGCGGTGGCCCTGCGCGAGCTGTCGGGTCTGGACTACGCGGCCATCGCCGAGATCACGGGGGCCGAACTGGGCACGGTCAAATCCCGGATTGCGCGCGGACGCACCGCCCTGCGCGCCCTGCTCAGCGCCCAGGGCGTCACGGCGACGGGCTGATGAGAAATGACCTGATGAAGAAGACCGAGGCAGATATGCACGAAGCAGATGACCATGAAACGGCCAGTTATGAATCAGACAGTCACGAATCAGACAGCCACGAATCAGACAGCCATGAATCAGACAGCCATGAACTGGACGAACTCGGCACCCTGTTCGCGGCGGCCCGCGAGCTGACCCCGGCTGACCTGGGCGCGGCAGACCGTTTTCTGGCGGCCAACGCCGGGATGCTGGGCCGCGCTGGCAGGCGGCGGCGCGTCCTGCGGCTGTGGGCGGGAGCGGTGCTGGGTGCGGCGGCGGCGCTGGGTGGCCTGACCCTGCTCGGTCCTTCTGGGCCGCCCCCAACGCCCGCCGACCTGCCTGCCAGCGCGGCCTACTCGGTGTACAGGTCGGCCATCGGGGAGGGCTGGTGATACACAGGCTGGTGATGCACAGGCTGGTGACGCGGCCACATGCCAGGTCGCGGCTGCGTTCAGGGATATGGCTGGCCGCGTTTCTGTTGGGCACAGGCTGGATGGGCGCAGGCTGGAGCGCGGCGCAGACGGGGCAAAACCATCCCACGCAGAATCAACCTGTGCAGGCGGCTTCGCCCACCTCCGGCCCGGCACAGGACGCGGCCACCCCCACCGACGCCCTGATCTCAGCCCTCAGGAGGTCGCTGGTGCAGGAGGCGCGGGGCGAGGCGCTGCTGGAACTGGTGTTTCCGCCCGGCAGCACGCCCCTGCGCCGCGCCAGGGCGCTGCCCCGGCTGGGCGCGGTTCCGGCCCTGGTCCGGCGCAACTTCGTGGTCACGGCTGCGCCGGATACCGTGGCCGGACGCCCCGCGACCCGCTACCTGCTCACGCCGAACAACGCCCAGGCCGCCCGCTGGACCATCTGGATCGACGTCCGCTGGAAGGTGCCGCTGGCCTATCAGGAGCGGCTGCCGGACGGCACATTGGCCCGACGCGCCGAGCTGCTGAGCGTGAATCCTGGCCTGAACAAGTTGGCCGCCGGAACAGTGCAGACGCCCGTTCCGGGCCTGAAAAAAGCGCTGCTCGGCGTGCTGCCCGGCCTGAGTCTGCCCGCAGGCTTCGAGCCGCTGCGGGTGCGAATGCGGGCCGGGGCGGCAGGCGCAGCAGCGACAGAGGTGGTGCTCAGCGACGGCCTGAACGTGCTGGCCCTGGTGGTGTCTTCCCGCGCCGTGCAGCCTGCCAGCGGGGTGGCGGTACGCAGGCTGGGCGGACCGGGGCTGGGTGAACCGGGGCTGGGCGGACCGGGGCCGGGCGGGCAGTCGGTGTGGCTGGTGGGCAACCTGCCGCAGAACACCCTGGAGAGCGCCCTGAGCGGCATCCGGCGGCTCGACACCGCTGCCCTTGTCAGCATGACTGGAACTTTTGGCAGCCCAGCCGCGTCAGAGGAATAGATGCGGGCGCGCAGCTTGTGGCCCGTGGTCTGTGAGACCGGCCAGAAGACGGGTTCTCAACGGGACGTTCCGGTCATTTCCATACGCGACGCAACCTTCATCCAGACCTTCATTCGAGGAGACTCATGCCCCTGCCCCCCACCACCGTCCGGCAGCTTTCTCAGGAAGACGCCGCCCACCTGCTTCGCCGCACCAGTTTTGGGGCCACGAGCACCGAGATCCAGGCGCTGGTGGGCCGCACGCCTGCCCAGGCCGCCGACGCGCTGCTGAGTTACCCGCAGACCGTGCAGCCGAACGACACTGTGCAGCCAAACGACACCGTGCAGCCAAACGACACCGTGCAGCCGAACCCCTTCGCGCCGCTGGACGCGGTGAGCGCCGGGGCCGCCGGAAAACTGGTGCAGGCCGCCTGGCTGTGGGAGATGCTCTATACCCCCTATCCCCTGCGCGAGCGGCTGGCCCTGATCTGGAGCAACCATTTTGTGGTCGCCGCCGACAAGGTGAAGAATGTGCACGCCCTTCAGGAGTACCTGGGGCTGCTGCGTTCGCACGCGCTGGGCAATTTCTCCGATTTCGCCGTGAATATGGCCCGCTCACCCGCCATGCTGCGCTACCTCGACAACGACCAGAACAGGAAGGGCAAGCCCAACGAGAACTTCAGCCGCGAACTGCTGGAACTGTTCACGGCGGGCATCGGCGCGCCCGGCAAACCCAACTACACCGAGCAGGACGTACGGGAGGGAGCGCGCGGCCTGACCGGCTGGAGCTACGTCGGCGGGCGCAATCAGAAGACTGAATTTGCCGTTCAGCCCAGGTTCGCGGCTGCGCCCAAGCAGCACGACGACGGCGGCAAAACCTATCTGGGTCACACGGGCAACTTCACGCCCGAAGACATCGTGCGGCTGGCGGCGGCGCACCCGGCCACCCCCGCGCGCATTGCGGGCAAGCTGTGGGCGGCCTTCGTGAGCAGCGCCCCAGACGAGGCAGGCATCTCGCAGCTGGCCCAGACCTTCAGCCAGAGTGGCGGCGACCTGCGCATGGTCATGTACAGCCTGCTGACCAGCGAAGCTTTCTACGCGCCCGCCAACCGCCTGAGCCTGTACCGCAGCCCCGTCGAGTATCTGGTGGGCGCGCTGCGGGCGATGGGCCGCCCGGTCCTGGACGAGAAG
>JANXWI010000338.1 GCA_025351205.1 Deinococcus sp. | reverse complement strand
GCGGGTTTCGCGGGGCTGCTCTCGGCCCTTCGGCTGCGGCAGGCGGGACTACAGGTCACGGTGCTCGACCATCTGACGCGGGCCGGGGGCAAGGCGGCGCTGGGGCCGGCAGATGGCGGCTGGGACCAGTTCTCCAGCGGTCCCACCGTGGTCACCATGCCGCAGGTGTTCCGGGGCGTGCATGCCCGGCTGGGCCTGCCACAACCCGCCCTCACGCCGGCCCGGCCCACCACGCGCTACGGCTATCCAGATGGGCGGGTGTTCGCGCCAGAAGCTCTGAACGTGGCGGGCAGCCTGGACAGCACGCTCTCGCAGCTCAGCGCCCAGGAGGGCCGCGACTACGTGCGCCTGCTGGACCACGCCCGCCAGATGTACCAGGACGCCGCGCCCACCTTCATCTTCGGGCCGCCTCCCGGCAAACTGGAACTGGCCCGCTACGCCCTGACGCGGGGAATGAACGCCGCGCCGCACCTGAAACTCTCGCAGCTGGTGCAGAGCGGCCCGCACCTCACACCCTTCTGGCTGCGCTTCGCCACCTACCTGGGGGCCAACCCGTATCAGGCCCCGGCGGTGCTGCACAATATTTCCTGGGTGGAGCTGGGGCAGGGCGTGTGGCACATGCCGGGAGGTATGGGAGCCTTCGCGGCGCGGCTGGAGGCGCGGGCGCGTGAGCTGGGCGTGCGGTTCGAGTACGGAACACGGGTTGTGCACCTGATACAGCGGGGCGGAAAGGTGGTGGCTGCTCACACGGGCCGGGGTGTGTTTACCGCCGACGCCTGGGTCAGTGCCGCAGACCGTTCGCTGACCTCACAGTGGCTGGGACGCGGGCCGGAGCAGCAGGCCAGGGGCGTGAGCGGCTTCGCGGTGCAGCTGCGCTTCTCGGAAGACCTGGGGCACGCGCATCACCTGCTGTTTCCGCCCGAGTACGCCCGCGAGTGGCGCGACATCCGGGCCGGGCAGCTGCCGACGGACCCCGCGCTGTACCTGCACCTGGACGGTGAGCGCGGCTTTCTGCTGGTCAACGCGCCGCCCAGGCCGGAGGCGGGAGGTAACCAGGGCGAGTACGCCCGCTTCCTGCTGCGGCAGCTCGCCGCCCGAATGCCGCTGCCCATTGCCGACTGGCACGCCCTGTCGCCCACCGACTACGCCCGCACCGCCCACGGGGGCGCGCTGTATGGCCGCGCCCCGCACGGCCTGACCGGCAGCCTGCGCCCGGGCTGGCGCTTCGCGGGCCTGAGCAATCTGGTGCAGGTGGGCGGCACGGTTCACCCCGGCGGCGGTGTACCCCTGAGCATGCTGAGCGGCTGGAACGGGGCCGGGACGTTGATCGGGGAGGGGTATGACGGGCTAGTACATAGACAACCGGTTAGGGCGGGGTGAATTTAGGCCGCTTCGCTCCCTCACCCTTGAGGGGGGAGGGCTGGGGAGGGGGTGAACGGGCTGAGCATCCAATGACTTACCAGAAGTTGCCCCCCCCCCCGTCAGATCGGTTGACGCTGTACTAGACTGATCAACGCGTCCTTGGTCAGAGCGGTAGGGGGGCTAAAAGAACCGTCAAGCGCTGCGCTATGTGCAAGGCACGTCGGCTCATCCGGCGGGGTATCGACCCTGGTTTCACGCATCTGGAAGGCGGAAATCCGCTTTTTAATGCTGGAAGGTTTGCGAGTTCGGCCCAATCACGAAATCGCCTGGGCGCGGCTTTGATCCGCCGAAGGCTGTGCGGCGGTGATGTTTTCGGGCTGCGAGTTTTTCTGACGACCAGCTTTTTCCACCAAGCGTCAGCGAGGTATGGCCCTTACCCCTCGCCCCTGGCGGGAGAGGGGCCTCGCGCAGCGAGGGGGAGAGGGGACCACCAAGCAGGCCTGAACTCAATCCCCTCATCCTGGCCGTTTCCCCTCTCCCTCTGGGAGACTGGTACAGCTGCTTGCAGAGGGCCTTGCGCAGCAAGGGGTGAGGGCGGCCCCCAGACCGGCCTTTCCTTACCCCTCGGTGACGTTCAGCTTCTCGGGTAATTCTGTACGCGTCAGCACGCTCACCACTTCCACGTGGCTGGTCTGCGGGTAGAAGTCGTGCGGCGTCACCTCGCCCAGCGTCCAGCCGCGCCTGATCAGGTCGCCCACGTCGCGCGCCCAGGTGGCCGGGTCACAGCTCACGTACACCAGCCGTAGCGCCGAGCTGCTTTGAAGGGCGTCTCTGGAGGCGTCCGACAGGCCCACGCGCGGCGGGTCCACCACAATCACGCCTGCCTGGAGGCTGCTCTGGTACAGCTGCGCGGCGTCACCGTCGCGGTAGGTCATGTTGCGCGTGCCAGCGGTGCGGATATCGTGCCTGCCGCGTGCCAGGGCGTCGAAATCGGTGTCGAGCACCACCACCCGACCGAAGTTGAGGGCCATGTGCCGCCCGATGGCCCCGCTGCCGCCGTACAAGTCCAGGGCCATCGGGCCGTTTCCGGCCAGCCGCGCCGCCGATACGTAGGCCAGCCCCGCCGCCTCCGGATTGATCTGCGCGAACCCCGACGCCGAGACGCTCACCTGCACCTCGCCGTACTGCTCCAGAATCTCGCTCTCGCCCGCCACCAGCTGCACGCCTGCGCTGAAGCGGCGGCCTGCCGGGGCAGCCAGCGACACGCCCACCACGCCGCAGTCCATCAGCTCGTCGGCGGCCTTCAGGTAAGCCTTTGGTTCGCCGGGCGCGATCAGCGCCGCCACCACTTCCCCGGTCAGGCGGCTGCCGCGCAGGCTGATTTCCAGCACGCCTTCCAGCTTCGAGGTGTCGAGCAGCCGGATGACCGTCTGGATGTTCTCCATCACCAGCGGATCGTGTTCGGTGGGCAGCGCTGAGTTGCTGCGACGTTCGCGGTACGCCAGGCCACCCGGCGTCACGAGGTACTGGGCGGTGTTGCGGTAGGCCCACTGGCGCGGGCTGGGCACGGTAGGGGCCACCGCCGCCACCTGCTCAGTGCCCAGCTTGGCGATGCGGCTCATGGCCTCCTGCACGAACTCGCGCTTGTAGCGCAGCTGCGCGTGGTAGCTGGCGTGGGCGAGGTCGGTGGTGGGCAGGTCGGGCGCTTCTACCCTGTCCGGGCTGGCGCTCAGCACCTCGCGGGTCACGCCCTGGTTTACGCCCTTGCCCGGACGGACCTCGGCCCGCACCGTCTCGCCGGGCAACGCGCCGCGCACCAGCACCACGCCCGCCTCGCTGCGGGCCAGCCCCAGGCCGCCGGCCACGAGCTTCTCGTTCTTCAATTCCATCATGGTGGTAGGCACCTGCACCCTTGGCTCGGCGGCGGCGCGGTACTCGGCCTTGCGGTCCGCCTTCTTCTGTTCGATGCTGCGCCGGTCCGGTGCCGGTGTCCGCGAATCCAGCTTTCTGGAATCCGATTTGCGGGCATCCGTTTTTTTCGGAGCTGTCTTTCTGGCATCTGCTTTTCTCGAATCTGGCTTTCTTGCTGCTGAACCCTTGGTCATGACCTCTCCCCTGCTGCGGCGCCCTCGACCTGCTTCCAGCGCCTGACAATTCCTGTGCCTCAGACCATCCACAGGCCTGCGACTGCTCTCAAAATGTTATTCCCGAAAGCTCAACCAACGTGTAGAACGGGCCAGAACCGGGCGAGCCGTCTTCCTGGTCAGCGCGGGACACACCCTCATCCTGCGCGGCTTTGCACGAAGCATCCGGGTCATTGTATGGGATGGAGGGCGGGAGATGGGGGACTGGCTGAGTGGACACGTTGAAACCAGTCCACTGAGAACACCAAGTCTCCGGAAATAAGCCCACACGTCAGAACACGCCCACATTCAGCAACGCGGCTGCGCGGCGAAAAGACGCTAACATGCGCCAAGATGGACGAACTGCTGCATAGTTTTACCAACAGATACTTCCAACTCTGGAGATATTCGGTCAGTCATTCCTCTTTACTGCTGAGGAGTGTAAAACTGGACACTTCTGATGATGCGGAGCTGACAGCAATGGGACACATAGTCCATGAACATCCGTCGAGAATAGATATTCTGTTTAAAGGTGTAGAGGGGTTGCATTTAGTTAACACCTATCTTGATTCGTTTCTTAAAGTTTATAAAATTTCATATAATTGTAATCAGGCGACCCGTATTGGTTTCGCTAGTTCAAAAATGGATGAAGACAAGCAGCTTTTTGCACTGGACTCAAAGGAAGGAAGATCGTTTATTGTCTCTTACGGATGCCATGTACACGAGGACCAGAAAGAAAACCATGAACCTAGCCACTTCGATCAAAACTTTTCTAAACTGTAAATATACTCAATTGAGTTCGTAAATCATCAGAAAAGTGGAACCAGGTTGCTCCGGTTTCGCCTCTTTAACTTGTCAGGTTCGGGCACTCAACCGTGGATGATCGACATACCGTGCTGCGTAAAGAAGGGCCGCATAGATATCTTCCCGCTCCAGATCAGGAAAATCGGTCAGAATCTCGGTCTCGCTCACACCCTGGCCAAGCAAGTCGAGTATGTCGCTGACCCGAATGCGCATACCCCGAATGCAGGGCCGCCCGCCACATTGCATTGGATCGACTGTCACGCGCTCCAGAAAGCTCATACAAGACATCATAGCGGCTACAGCGCACCAGAAAAGCGGAACCAGATCGCTCCGGTTCCGCTTCGCCAGCTTCAATCCTTAACTGTTCAGGCGCCGGGCTGGGTGGTCTTGCCCAGGCCCGCCGGGGGCGGGGTGGTCTGCACTGCCTCGGGCTTGTCGAGCAGCAGCAGGTTCAGCACCTCGCCCACCTGATCGGCCACGTGAATCTTCATCTCGGCCCGGATGCTCTCGGGGATGTCCTGCAAGTTCGGCTCGTTGTCGCGGGGCACGATCACCTCGCGGATGCCGCCCTGGTGGGCCGCCAGCAGCTTCTCCTTGAGGCCGCCGATGGGCAGCACCCGTCCGCGCAGCGAAATCTCGCCGGTCATGGCGACGTCCATGCGGGCGGGCCGTCCGGTGATAGCGCTGGCCACAGCCGTGGCAATCGTGATGCCCGCCGAGGGGCCGTCCTTGGGGGTCGCGCCGTCGGGGAAATGGACGTGCAGGTCCATCTTCTTGTAGAACTCGGGGTCCGCACCGTAGGTCTCGGCGTGGGCGCGCAGGTACGCCACCGCCGCCGACACGCTCTCCTTCATCACGTCGCCCAGACTGCCGGTCATGTTGATCTTGCCGGTGCCGGGGGTCGCCAGCGCCTCGACGGTCAACATGGTGCCGCCCACCGAGGTCCAGGCGAGGCCCTGCGCCACGCCCACCTGCGCTTCTTTCTCCATGCGCTCGGGGCGGTGCAGCGGCACGCCCAGGTACGTGGGCACGTCATCGGCGTCTACCGTCTTCACGCCCTCCCATGGGGTTTCCAGCAGCACGCGGGCGGCCTTGCGGGCCAGCTTGCTGATCTGGCGGTCGAGGTTGCGCACACCCGACTCCTGGGTGTAGCCCTCGATGATGCGCTGGAGCGCCGCGTCGGTGACCTCAAGGCGCCCTTGCAGGCCGTGGCCGCGCAGCTGACGGGGCAGGCGGTAACGCTTGGCGATCTCCAGCTTCTCCATCTGGGTGTAGCCGGGAATCGTGATGACTTCCATGCGGTCCAGCAGCGGGCGCGGAATGGTGGACAGGCTGTTGGCCGTGGTGATGAACATCACCTGCGACAGGTCGTAGGGCACTTCGAGGTAGTGGTCCTGAAAGGTGTGGTTCTGCTCGGGGTCCAGCACTTCCAGCATGGCGCTGCTCGGGTCGCCGCGCCAGTCACTGCTCATCTTGTCCACTTCGTCGAGGAGAACGATGGGGTTGACCACCCCGGCATTCTTCATGCCCTGGATGATGCGGCCCGGCATACTGCCGATATAGGTGCGGCGGTGACCGCGAATCTCGGCCTCGTCACGCACGCCGCCCAGAGCCATGCGGATGAACTTGCGGTTGAGGCTGCGGGCCACGCTCTTGCCCAGCGAGGTCTTGCCCACACCGGGAGGGCCGACCAGGCACAGGATCGGCGCGCGCAGTTCGGCGTCGTCGATGCGCTCCTCGGCGCTGCGCTGCTTCTTGACACCGTTCTCGTCGAGTTCGTCGGGCTTGTGGGTCAGCTGACGCACCGCCAGGAACTCCAGGATGCGCTCCTTCACGTCGTCCAGGCCGTAGTGGTCGTCGTCGAGAATGCCGCGCGTCCGCACGATGTCCAGCACTTCCTCGTCGCGCTTGCTCCACGGCACGTCCACCAGCCAGTCGATGTAGTTGCGGACCACGGTGCCCTCGGGGCTGCCGCCGGGGGTGCGCTCCAGACGCAGCAGCTCCTTCAGGGCCTTTTCCTTGACCTCGGCGGGCATGCCTGCGGCCTCGATCTTCTCGCGCAGCGCCTCGACCTCGGCGGGGCCTTCCTCGCCGCCGCCCAGCTCCTTGCCGATGGCCTTCATCTGCTCGCGCAGGTAGTACTCGCGCTGGTTGGAGTCCATCTGCTCCTTGACCCGGCCCGCGATCTTCTTGTCCATGTTGAAGCGTTCCAGGTCGCGGTTCAGGTACTTGACCACGGTTTCCAGGCGCTCGCGCACGTTCAGGGTCTCCAGCACTTCCTGTTTCTCTTCGTTGGTCCAGGTGGCGTGGTGGGTGATCTGGTCGGAGAGCGCCCCGCCGTCTGTCAGGCCCTTGATGGCGTCGAGCTGGTAGTTGTCGAGCCTCAGGCCCTTGTTCTGGCGCTGGTATTCCTCGAAGCCGTTCTTGGCCTCCTGGATGAACACCTGCGTCTCGCGCTCGGCGGTCTCGCCCGTGTCGCCCGCCTCATTGGGAAGCGTCTCGACGCGCACGCGCAGGGTCGCGCCCGGCACCTGCTCCAGAATTTTCACGCGCTCCTGGGCCTCGACCAGCACCTGATAGGTGTTATCGGGCAGGCGAACCAGCTGCTTGACCACGGCCAGCACGCCCACCTCGTACAGCTCACCCAGGGTGGGGTCGTCGGTGCGGCTCTCGCGCTGGGTGACGAGCAGCACGCGGCGGTCAGAGGCCTGGGCCTCGTCCACCGACCTCTTGCTCTTGGGGCGACCCACATCGACTTGGACGGTGACACCGGGCAGGTACACCAGATTTCTCAGGGCAACAACGGGTAATTCCCAGTTCATTCGGACTCCTTGCGCGGCGGGTGGCAGGTGTTGAGAGTAAACGCGGTGACGGATGATGGCAGGTCTAATCTGGTCAGTGTAGAGAACCAGACACACAGAATGGTTACAGCCACCCAGGCTGACCCGGAGTCTACGGGTTGTGCGCCTGGGTGGCTGTAATCTTGGTTGCTAAGTTTGATGAGGCTATTTACGCAGACTTCTTGAGTCCCTTAGACTCAAGTAACTTCAGCGGGTGTTCGATGTGGTCGAGGTCGAAGCGCATGGCCTTGATCTTCTCGACGGGCAGCTCGAACAGCAGATCGGTCATGGCCCGTTCCAGCACCGCCCGCAGGCCGCGCGCCCCGGTGCCGCGCAGCTTGGCCTGTTTGGCGACCTCGCGCAACGCAGCCTCGGTAAACGACAGGTCGATACCCTGGAAGCCGAACAGCGTCTGGTACTGCTTGATGATCGCGCCCGTCGGCTCGGTCAGAATACGGATCAGCGCGGCCTCGTCGAGTTCCTGAAGCTGCACCACCAGCGGCAGGCGGCCCACAAACTCGGGAATCAGGCCGAACTTGACCAGGTCTTCGGGCTGAAAGCGCAGCACCTCGTTCTCGTCGCCCTTGCGCTCGCTGCCGAAGCCCAGGCTGCGGATGTTGGTGCGCGAACGGGTGATGTCGGCGATGCCGTCGAAAGCCCCGCCCACGATGAAGAGAATATTCTTGGTGTTCACCTGCACCAGTTCCTGCTGGGGGTGCTTGCGCCCGCCCTGCGGCGGAACCTGCGACACCGTGCCCACGATGATCTTCAGCAGGGCCTGCTGCACGCCCTCGCCCGACACGTCGCGGGTGATGCTGGTGCCCTCGGACTTGCGGGCGATCTTGTCGATCTCGTCGATGTAGATGATGCCGCGCTCGGCTGCCGCCACGTCGTAGTCGGCGGCCTGGAGCAGGCGCACGATCACGTTCTCCACGTCGTCACCGACGTAGCCCGCTTCGGTCAGGGTGGTGGCGTCGGCGATGGCGAACGGCACCTCCAGCATCTCGGCGAGGCTCTGGGCCAGCAGCGTCTTGCCCGTACCCGTGGGGCCGACCAGCAGAATGTTGCTCTTGCCCAGGTTGGCCTCGGGATGCGCGAGGCGCTGGTAATGGCTGACCACGGCGACGGCCATCGCCTTCTTGGCCTCGTCCTGCCCGATGACAAATTCATCGAGGTAGGCCTTGATCTCTTTCGGGCTGGGAAGCTCCTCCAGCACAAACTCGGAGCCGGCGGGCTTGTTCTGCTTCACGAGGTCGCTGGCCCGCTCGGCGCACTCGTTGCAGATGAAGGCGGCCCGCCCCGGGGCCTCGATCAGCTGGGCGATTTGCGGGTGGCTGCGCCCGCAGAA
>JANXWI010000328.1 GCA_025351205.1 Deinococcus sp. | reverse complement strand
CGCACAGGGCGCGAAACCGGATGATCTGGCGGGAGCCTTCCTGCCGGGCGGCACGGGCGCGGTGGTCAGCGCCAGCCGGGGCATTCAGTACGCGCAGGGGCTGGATGTGGGCGCGGCCACGCAGGCCGCCAGAGGCTTCCGCGACGGGTTAAACGCCGCGCTGGAACGCAGGGGCTAGACCGCAGCGACTGGGCCAGTTCGCCCATCAGACCAGGCCGCCCAGCAACCCCGCCGCCGCACTGCTGACGAGCAGCGCCGCCGCGCCCAGCAGCAGAAACAGCGCGCCCGGATACAGCACGCCCCGCCAGGCCCGCGCCGCCGGGGTGTTGCGGGCAGCGGGGGTCTGGGCAGCGGGGGTCTGATGGGCAGGGTTCTGGCCTGAATCAATCTGGCCTGAATCCGTCTGGCCTGAATCCGTCTGGCCTGAATCAATCTGCGCCCCGCCCGGCTTGCCCGCCCCCTCGATCATCACCCGGAAGCCGATGTACGCCAATCCGAACTGCACGAGGTAGACGGCGTAGTTCATGACGCTGCTGAAACGCACCACCGGAGACAGGGCGTACTGGGCCGTCACGGCGCTGGAGTACTTCTGCACGGCGGCAATCAGTTCCTGACCACTCAGGCCGCTCAGGCTGGGCGCGGCCACGTTGACCTGTGGGGGCAGCAGCAGGGCCAGCGCCGCCAGCACCAGCGACCACAGCAGCGGGGCCAGAAATGACGCCGCGTACACCTCTCCGCTGCGCCCCTCACGGCCCGCGCCGAGCTGCCCCATGCCCCACAGCGCCAGCCAGGTCACGAGCGACACCACCACGCTCAGGATGATGGTCAGCCCGTACAGCACGCCCAGCGGCAGGCCCGGCAGACTCCGCGCCTGCGACTCCAGAATGGCCCGCGACAGCAGTGCGCCGCTGACCCCGCCCGCCAGTCCGGCCACGGCGGGCAGCCAGGCGTAGCGCCAGGGCACAGGGGGAAGACGTTGCAAGGCCTCGAAGAAGGCGTGTGGGCGGCGGATCAGGTCGAGCAGGTTCATGCGTCCAGGGTAGCGTGCCCCGGGCAGGTCGGCCCTGGGCTGTTCAGCGCCCCAGCAGCGCTCCCAGCGGAAGAACCTGCCCGGCAATCACCACCAGGATCAGCACCAGCAGCACCACCAGACTGCCGCTCAGGACGCTGCCTCCCACCGGAGCAGGAATATCGGCGCGGGGCCGCAGCCACAGCGTCGCCACGAACATGCAGGCCGCCGCCACCAGCAAACCCGCCAGCCCGAAGCCCAGGGGCAACGCTTTCATGTTCTCCAGTTCCTTCTGGGCCTGCACCATGACCTTGCTGCCGCTCAGCAGCACGGCCAGTAGCAGCGAAAAGAAGTTGTTGAGCGTGTGAATGACCACGCCGGTCCAGAAGCTGCCGCTGTGCTGGGCGGCGCGGGCCAGCACCCAGGCAATTGGCAAGATGGCCGCGATCTGGGCCGGAACCCCGTGGGCGCAGGCAAACAGCAGGCTGCTGGCGAGCGCGGCGAACAGCGGTCCCCGCGCAGATTCGTAGCCGCGCAGCAGCAGGCCCCGGAAGGCCACCTCCTCGGCAAAAGGAATCAGCAGGCCGCCCGCGACCAGCAGGGCGTAGCGGTCCCAGCCCAGCGTCTGAAACTGGTTGATCTGGCCCAGACTCTGCGGGGCCACGCTCTGCACGAACAGCAGGATGCCGCGCGAGGCGATCACGCCCAGCGTCAATGCTCCCAGCGCGGTCAGGATGGCCGGGGGGGTGCGCCAGCGCGAATCCTGCGTCAGCCGCCGCAAGGCCGGGCGCAGCAGCAGAAAAGCCAGCAGCCCTGTCGCCACGAACGACAACCCCAGCGACAACCCCAGCGGCAGCTTCGCCCACGACGCCAGCAGCAGCGTCACCACGTTCTGTGTGAGCAGCAGCAGCAGCGCCGCGCGGTTGCCGTCGAGTGGGCGCGGCAAGGCAGGCGGCTGGACAGCGCCCGGAACTGTCGGCTGAGGGTCGTTTTTGAGCGGAGGCACGGCCCAGTCGGTCATGTGCTCAGCGTAGCGGAGAATGCGGCACAATCCCATTGCAAAAGCCCCCGCCCGTTTCCAGGGGGGGCGTTCTTGATAAGGATTCCGATTGAATCCCGCGCAGTTTGCGGGTTCAATCCAACTGGAAGGAGAAGGAAAAGTATGTGTTCCGGGAGATGGACGTGCAGGCGGTGGGGTTTCGACTGTACGGGAATCGGACGGAACACGTATGAGAGGACTTGAGGCTACTTGATGCTGGCCTTGAAGCAGACGCTGCCGCTCTCGCCCGCCGCCAGGGTGCCCAGATCGAGGCCCAGGGCCGCCGCGCTCAGGCTGCCGCCGTCGGTGTCGCTGCTGCTGCTGGTGCGGGTGGTGACGCCGCCGCGCGTGACCTGCAATCCCAGGCCCGCGCCGTAACCGCTCAAATCGGCGTTGGTGTTGGCGGGCACGGTGTCTGTGATCACGAAATTTGCCACGGCCACGCCGTAGTTCCGGAAGTCGATGCAGTATTCCAGCACCTCGCCGGGCTTGCCGGTGCCCGTGGTGCCGAAGACGCCTGCGGTGCTCAGGTTGCGCACCCGCTTGCTCAGCTTGGAGTACACCAGCTGCGCGGTGGTGCTGGCGCTGTTGTTGGTCGTCACCGCCTCGGCCTCGTTGGCCGCCGTGAGGACGGTGTTGCTCAGGCTGGTCGGGCCACTGTTGGTCTCTACGCTGGCGGCGGTGGGGGCCGTGCCGGTCAGGGTCAGGACCACGCTCGCCCCGTTGGCGACGGTGCCCAGCGTCCAGCTCACCTTGCCGGTTGCGGCAGTGTAGGTGCCGCCGCCGCCGCCCGTGGCCGTGGCGAAGCTCAGGCCGATGGGCAAAGTGTCGGTGACCGTCACGCCAGTGGCCGCTGAGCCGCTGTTGGTCACCGTCAGGGTGTAACTCAGGGTGTCGCCGGGCCTGAAGTAGGCCGGGCCGGTCTTGGTGATGGCCAGGTCGGGCTTGGCAGTATTGGTCAGGGTGCAGGAAATCACGTCGCCCAGCGCGGGCGTGACGGTGAAGGTCTGGCCCGCGCCGCTGGGCAGAACAGTCGTGCTGCCCGCCGTACTGTTGGTACAGGCGATGGTGGTGGTATACGCCGCGAGGGTCGAGACGCTACCCGGCGCCATCAGCTCCGTGATGGTCTGGACCACGCCGCTGGTCACGGCAGTTGGGGCGCTCGAAACCGTGGAGCTGCTGCCGGTGGTCGTGGCGGTCACCATGACCCCTCCGGCGCTGGCGCTCTGCACCGTGAACTGATCCAGGGCATTCACGCGGCCCGGCGCGGCGATCACCTTGGTCAGGGTCAGGGTGGGCAGGCGGCGCACCCTGACGGTGGTGGGGTCGGTGGTGGCCACCTGGGTCTGGGCCACGCTGCCCGCCGGAACGCTGCCGAAGCCTGTGGCCGTGGCCACGCTGGGCGGGAAGGCCGTGGTGTTGTCCACGTTGTCGGAACTGCTGCTGGGCTGCGTGACGGTGGCGCCCGCCGCGTTCACGTAGCTGCCGCCGCTGGTGGTCTGGTTGCTGAGGGTGGTGTTGTCGGCGGCCACCGCGCCCACCGTGACCGGAATATCGACGCTGACCGTCCCGTTGATCGGCAGGGTCTGCCCCGCCGCCAGCAGGTTGGTGTTGGCTCCAGCCCCGGTGTA
>JANXWI010000326.1 GCA_025351205.1 Deinococcus sp. | reverse complement strand
GTGCTGGGCTTCAACCTGCTGGGCGACGCGCTGCGGGACGCCCTGGACCCCAGGCTGGGTCGATGATGCCCGCGCCGCCTCTTCAATCCTGGTTTCGCTGCCCACTGTGCCTCTGAACAGCCTGGGTATCTGAACAATCCGTGCATCCGAACCATTCGCCCGTCATCCAGAATCCGTGATCAACAGCGTTTCATCCGCAACCATTCGGGGGTGGCCCAGGCCACAAGGGGAGAGAACATGAAGACTATTTCGAAGAATCTCGGACTGACGCTGGCCCTGATGCTCGTACCTGCAATTGCTGTGCCCGCCTCCGCTCAGACCGCTGGCGGCATCCTGCGGGCCGGGATGCAGGCCGACCCGGTGGGCCTCGACCCGCACGTCACCGACGCGACGGCCACCCGCAACCAGCTGGAAAACGTCTACGACACGCTGGTGGCCTTCGACAGCGCGGGCAAGGTCGTGCCTTCTCTGGCAAGCAGTTGGACCGCCAGCAAGGACGCCCTGACCTGGACCTTCAAGCTGCGTCCCGGCGTGGTTTTCCACAACGGACGTGCCCTGGAGGCCAGCGACGTGGTGTTCAGCATCGAGCGCATCAAGGCCCCGGCCACCAAGTCGCCCCGCAGCGGGGACTTCGAGCTGATCAAATCCATCACCGCGCCCGACAAGAGCACGGTGGTGATCGTGCTGAGCAAGCCCTACGCGCCGCTGCTGAGCAAGCTGGCCTTCAGTCTGAATGTGATCGTGCCCAAAGAGGCCGTTGCGACGTTGAACACCAGACCTGTCGGGACTGGCCCGTTCACGTTCGTGGAATATCTGCCGCAGACCCGCATGGTGCTGAAGAAGAACCCCAGCTACTGGGGCCGCGATGCCAAAGGCGCGAAGCTGCCGTACCTCGACGGCATTACCTACAGCTACCTGCCTGACGCCACCGCCCGCGTGACCGCTCTCAAGACCGGAACCGTGGACTGGATCGAGTACGTGCCTGCCACCGACATCACGCCGCTCAAGACCAACCCGCAGGTCACGGTGGTCGGTGGCCCCAGCGCCAACTACCGCTCGCTGTTCTTTAACGTGACCCAGAAGCCGCTGAACGACTCCCGGGTGCGCCGTGCCATCGCCTACGCCATCAACAACCAGGAAATCGTGGACGTGGCCCTGCTGGGCACCGGCGGCCTGCCCGCACGCGGCACCACCCTGCCGGGCGGCAGTTACTACGCCTCGCCCGATGCCAGCTACGGCAAGCCCGATCTGGTCAAGGCAAAGGCGTTGCTGGCGGCGGCAGGCTACGCGAACGGGTTCACCCTGGAGCTGAAGGTCACGAGCACCTACGACTTTCTGCGCGCCCCCGCCGAGATCATCCAGGCTCAGCTCGCGCCTCTGGGCATCAAGGTCAACATCACGGCGCAGGAGTTCAGCGTCTACCTGCCCGATATCCTGAAGAAGAACTACATGGCGACCATCCTGGGCGAGAGCGGCCAGGGCGATCCTGACGACTACCTCTACACGCCCTTCGCTTCGGATTCGGGCGGCAACCTGACCAACTTCAAGGACGCCGAGGTGGACAGGCTGCTCGACCAGGGTCGCAGCGCCAGCGACCCGGCGGCCAGGAAGGCCATCTACGCGCAGGTACAGAAACGTCTGGTCGATCTTTCCCCGATGGTCTTCCTGTACTCCAGTACCCAGTACGAGGCCACCAGCAAGCGGGTACAGGGCTACCAGCATTTCCCCAACACCAGCTACCTCGGGCTGCGAACCACCTGGCTGAAGTAGGTGGAAGGGCACTCGGACACGGCGTCTGGAGGCGCACGGAATTCAGGCAGCGTCCTTTGATCTCTACCTAGCGGTGAACAGTTCCGCACTGAAGGCTTCGGTACCTTCTGGCAGCAGCACGAGGTGATGCACGCTGCACCCGGCGCCCGCCCGGACAACATGCCGGGCGCGACCAAGTCATCAAGGTCGCACACTGCTGTGGGTTCTGACCAGTGTTCGAGTATATCGAGGTGTACTACAACCGCAAGCGGCTTCATTCGAAGCTTTCATACTTGACGCCCGTTGAGGCGGAGAGGCAAGCTTTAGTGGCTTAACCAGACCTACGCAAAATCGGGTGAGGCTCATACCCTCGAGCCGTCAAAATCAAGATGACTCGCTACCCAAGAAAAGTGCGTGCCAGTGCTTCTCTACCTTCTTAACTTACTGGCATTGCGGTTAAGGCAACACAACCCCGCTCACACCTCGTGGTCGCTCCTCTGTCCAGATTCCCGTCAGATTGGCCTCCCTCCTTGGCCGTCTCTATTTGGACGTCTGGCCCAGGGTGGTGATCAGGGCGCTCAGGCTCTGGACGCCGCGCCCACGCAAGAAGGGATTCATGCCCGGAATGCGGGCCGGGCGGGCGCTGCCTTGACCATTGCCGCCCTGACTGCCGGGCCGTCCACCCCCTGGCCCGCCCTGACCTCCTGGTCCGAAACGGCCCGGGCCGCCCGCCTGCCTTTTGAGCGCCAGCGCGTCCAGCGCCGAGAGCTGTGGGTCCGTCAGAACAGCTTCCATCTGCGTGAGGATCTTGGTGGCAGCAGCTGGCGGCAAGGTCTTGGCCGTCTGGAGGCCCCTCAGGATTGGCAGTAGCTTCTGGGCCTGCGCCCTGTTGATGGCTGTCTTGGGGTCCTTATTCAGCTCGGTGAGGCCGTTCACCTCGCGCACGAGGTCAAACGTGGCCGCGAAGGCCGGATTTCGCCCACCGGGCTGGGATTGGCCTGGCTGGGTGGCCCCGGTCTGTGCCCCGGCAAGAGGAGTGAGGGTGAGGAGGGCGGCGATAGACAGCGTGACTCGGTTCTTCATGGTGACTCCTGTGGGAAAGGGCCTGCCGGAAAGGGGCGGTGTGGAATGGGCGGTGTCGAACGGGTGGGGAGCGGGACCCGAGACCACTCTCGGGCCTGCCCTTGAAGGTCCCGCGCAGGCTGGGCGAGGGTTCGGTGAACCAGGGACCCTCACTCGTACCTCAAACTTTCCACCGGGTCCAGGCGGGCGGCGCGCATCGCCGGGTAGTACCCGAAGAAGATGCCCACCAGGGCGCTGAACACGAAGGCGGCAACGATGGGCAGGGGAGTGAACACCGGGGTGATGCTGGCGAACTGGCCCAGGTAGGCGAGCGCCAGCCCCAGCAGCACCCCGACGACTCCGCCGCCGATGGAGAGCAGGGACGCCTCGACCAGAAACTGTGTCAGGATGTCGCGCGGGCGTGCCCCCAGCGCCTTTCTGACGCCGATCTCGCGGGTGCGCTCGGTGACGCTCACCAGCATGATGTTCATGATGCCGATGCCGCCCACCAGCAGGCTGATGCCCGCAATCGCCCCCACCAGCAGCGTCAGGGTAGTGGTGGTGGCCTGGAGGCTGCTCAGGGCGTCGGCCTGGTTCTGGATCGAGAAGTCGTAGGTGTTGGGGTCGGGTGTGTCGTGCCGCTGGGCCATCAGGTCCGAGACGTCCTGCTGGAGTGCGGTGAGGTCTTTGGGATCGGCCCCGCCGATATAGATGCTCGACACCGTGGGGCTGCCGCGCACCGCCGTGCCGCGCGAGTAGCGCTGCTGGAACACCGACAGGGGGATGTACACCTGTGCGTTCGGGCTCTGGAACCCGGTGGCGCCCTTGTCCGGCTCGACGCCGATCACCGTGAAGGTGGTGGTGTCCAGCCGCACCTTCTGGCCGAGGGCCGAGGCGCTGTCGCCGTAGAGGTCCGCCGCCACCTGGAAGCCCAGCACTGCCACTTTGCGCCGGCGGTCGAGGTCATCCTGAGTGAAGAAAGTTCCCAGCTCGGGCGCGGCGTTGCGCACCGTCTGGTACGCGGTCCAGGTGCCTACCACGGTGGCCTGGGTGTTGTTGCCGCCCACCTTGCCCTGCACCCCGCGCTGGTCGGCGGGTGCCAGGCCCAGCAGCCTTGACCCCAGCTGTGCCTGGATGGCCGCCGCGTCCGCGAGCGTCACCGTGGGCGCCGGGCCGCCGCGCACCAGGCTGCCGCCGGGCCGCCCACGCACACTGCCCACGGTGAGCAAATTGGTGCCCAGACTCTCCAGGTTCTTGGTCACGCCCTGGGTGCTGCCGGTGCCCAGCGCGGTGAGGGCAATCACGGCTGCCACCCCGATGATCACGCCCAGCGCCGTGAGCATGCTGCGCAGCGGATTGCCGAGGATCGCCCGCCAGGCGATGAGCAGGATGCCGCCCATGCCCAGCCCACCCCGGCCCAGTCTGCCCTGGCCCAGTCTGCCCTGACGCTGAGCTGGCCGCGCGCTGACGCCTTCCTGCCGACGCCCTGCTTTCAGCGGGAGGGCCATACGCCCTCCCCGGCCACGGATGGCCGCCCCTGCGTCACGTCCGACTCCACTTGACCGTCCCGGACGCGCACCACCCGCTCGGCGTGGGCACCGATGTCCGGCTCGTGCGTCACCACGATGAGCGTGCGGCCCTCCGCATGCAGCTCATGAAAGAGCGCCATCACCTCTTCGCTGGTGTGCGAGTCCAGGTTGCCGGTCGGCTCGTCGGCCAGCAGCAGGCGCGGCTCGGCGGCGAGTGCCCGGGCGATGGCCACCCGCTGCTTCTGCCCGCCGGAAATCTGGCTCGGCAGGTTGGCCGCCTTGCTCTCCAACCCCACCTTGCCCAGCAGCGTCATCGCCCGCTCGGTCCGTTCGCGCGGGGGCAGGCCGGCATACAGGAGCGGCACCTCCACGTTCTCGCGCAGGTTCATGCGTGGCAGGAGGTGAAACGCCTGGAACACGAAGCCGATCTCTCTGTTGCGGGCCTCGGCGCGCTCGTTCTCGCTGAGGTCCGTCACGTCGCGTCCCCCAAGCAGGTACTGCCCACCGCTGGGCCGGTCGAGCAGCCCGATGAGGTGCATCAGGGTGGTCTTGCCGCTGCCCGAAGGTCCCATCAGGGCCACGAACTCGCCCTCACGGATGTCCAGACTCACCCCGCGCAGGGCCAGGAACTCGCTTTCGCCGATCTCGTAGCGGCGCTTCAGGTTCCGCACCGAGACCAGCGGGGCCGTTGAAGAGGACAGTGTTGAAGGGGGCAGGGTCATCAGTTGCCTCCAAAGCCGCCGCGGGTGCCGCCGCCCACCCCCGGCACGCCCACCCCTTGGAAGCTGCTGCCGGTGCTGCGGGCGCTGCTTCTGGCCGTGACCTGGGGCAGCAGCACCGTGTCGCCCTCCTGAAGCCCCGAGGTGATCACGGTGGAGGTGCCGTCGCTCAGGCCCACCCGCACCCGGGTCTGCACGGCGGTGGCGGCCCCCTGGTCGTTGAGCTGCACAGCCGAGCTGGCCTGCGCCAGCGGGCGGTTCTGACCGGAGTTTGACTGGCTTGCCCCCCCCTGGGAGGAGCTGGTCTGCGCGGCTGCGGTCTGTGTGGCTGTGGTCTGCGGCGCCAGGTCGGCGGCTGTGTTCAGGGCGTCGCCGGGCACCACCTGCACGTACGAGCGCGCGCGCACCGTCTGCACCGCCTTGCTCGTCACCACCAGGCCGCTCTGCTCGGCCACCACAATGTCGCTCTGCGCCGACATGCCGGCCCTGAGCTGTCCGTCAGGGTTGGGCAGCTCGGCGTTCACCGTGAAGACGCTGATGTTGTTCTGCACCGCAGCGGTGGGCGACACCGACGTCACCTTGCCCTCCACCGTCTGCCCGCCCAGGGCGTCCAGGGCGGCGCGCACCGTCATGCCGGGCTTCACCTGCGAGATTTGTGTCTCGTCCACCTGCACCGGGAGCGCCATCACCGAGGTGTCAGCGACGCTCAGCAGCGAGGCGCCGGTGTTCACGTTGCTGCCGTTCACCGCGTCCACGCTGATCACCACGCCGCTCGCCGGGGCGCGCAGCACCGCCGCCGCCCGGCTGGTCTGCGCCGCCGTGAGGGTGGCCTGCGCCTGCTGCACCGCGAGCTGAAGGGTCCTGAGGGTGCTGCTGTCGGCGGACACCCCGGTCCTGGCCTGCTGCCCGGCGCTGAACAGCGCCGCCTGGGCGCTCTCCAGCTTGTTCTGGGCGCTCTGGACAGCCGCCTGGGCGGTGTTCAGCTCGGTGCGGCTGATGGCCCCCACCGAGTACAGTCGCTCCTGGGCCACGAGGGTCGTCTGGGCCTGTTGCAGCGTGTCTCGCGCGTCTCCCACCGCCAGCTGGGCGCTCACCGTGCCCGCTTGCCGGCTCGCCTGGGTGGCCGCCTGGCTGTCCTGCTGAGCGGCCAGCTGGGCCTGCGCCTTTTGAAGGTTCAGCTCGGCGTCCTGCGCGGCCTGGAGCGTGGTGTCGCTCCTGATCTGGCCGATCACCTGCCCGGCGCGCACCACCGCCCCCACCGCCGGCAGCCCGGACACGATGCCGCCCAGCGGGGACGGCTCCGGCACGGTCGCCCTCGGGGCCAGGGTGCCAGGACCGCTCACCAGCACGCTCACGGTGCCCTGGGCGGCGGTGTCGGTTGGGTACACGGCACCCGGGGCGGCGCTGACGCGGCGCAGCAGCACGATTGTCCCGCCGCCCAGCAAGAGCAGCAGCAGCGGCCACACCAGCCAGCGCCTGCTGCGCCGGACCTGCGGGCGGAGGGCCGCCGGGGAGGCGGCGCTGTCGTGGGAAGAATCAGGAAGCCTGGAAGGCGCCTCGGTCATACGTCCGCTCCTTGTGCTGGTTTGCGTGCCGGCCTTCGTGCTGGTCTCTCCGGGTCCTGGCCAGGACGCTCCCGGTTCGTCCTGAAGATTCACGGGTTTCCCTTGGTATCCGGATGGTGCCCGGGCCACCGGACGCCTCCCCTCGCTTCCGTCCCCGGGAGACGATTCTCTCTCTTGATGGTCCGGATGGGTGTCACGGCGTCGCCAGGCCGGTGGCGTCGCTGCCGCTGGCGCTGCCCAGGGCGGCCAGGGCCTGCCACAGGGCGGCGAGCGCCTGGGCCCGGGCATACTGCGCCTTCTTCAGGGCCAGTTGGCTCTGGAGGAGGGCCACGCTGCTGATGGTCCCGCTCTGGAGCCGCACCGTGTCCTGGTTGTAACCGGCCAGCGCGTTGGCTTCGGCGGAGATGGCCGCTCCATAGCTCGCCTGGCTGCTGTCAGCCGTACTCTGAGCGCTCAGCAGCGCGGTCTGGAAGGTCTTCTGGTCAGTGGCGAGGGTGCTCTGAGCGCTGCTGAGTGTGGTCCGGGCCTGGTCGAGCGTCACCCGCGCAGTGAACTCGTTGTCGGCTAGCTTGACCGCCAGGGCGGCGGCGGCCACGGCCTGCTGGTCTTTGACCAGCGCAGGCAGGGTGCCGAGCGTCACGCCGGGCCTTACCCTGGGCGGCGTGGGCGGCGTGCCCGCCAGATAACTGCCCGGCTTGCCGATCACGTTGGCGAGCTTCTGGCTGTTGACCGCCACGCTGGCCTGCGCGGCGGCGAGCACCTGTCGGCTGCTGTTCAGGGTGTTCTGGGCCGTCTGGAGATCCAGGGCGGTGCCATTCTTGGTGCTCAGCTTGACCTGCGCCACCTGCACCGCCTTCTGGTCCACCTGCACCTGGAGCTGCTGGAGATCAATCTGGCTCTGTGTCTGGTACAGGGCCGTGTGGGCGCCCACCGCGTTCTGCACGGCTGTCAGCCGTGCCTGCGTCAGGTTCGCCTGCGCCAGCACGCTCGCCTGCTCGGCGGCCAGGAGCGCCGCAGCGAGGGTCGAGGCGTCTGCCTGCACCGCCTTCAGGGTGCTGGTCGCCGAAGCCGCCCCGGCCACCGCGTCGCTGACCGTCGAACCCTGAGACAGGGCGAGTCGGGCGGAAGCCGGCAAGGTCAGGGTGCTGGAGGTGGGGGAGCTGGCCGCCTGGGCCGCATCGAGCGGCAACGACGCGCCCGGGAGCAGGGCAAAGAGCAGGGCGAGAAGCTGGGAGTGCGGTGAGCGTGAGCGGTGCTGCGGCAAAGTCATGGGGCCTCCGGGGCGGGGAGAGGGTCTCAGGAGTGGGGACGTTCAGGGGCCTTGCGATGGGCCGGATGGGCCGGTGAGGGCGGCGAGCTGGGCGCTGGCCACCAGCGCCGCCAGCTGGGCGCTGTTCAGGTCTCTGGCGGCTTGGCTCAGGGCGATCTGGGCGGTCAGCACCTCGGTCTCGGTGGCCAGGCCTGCTGCCAGCCGGGTGCGGGCCGTGTCCAGGGCGCCGGTGTAACCGGCCACGGACGTCTGCCGGGCCGGGATGGCCTGGGCCGCAATCTGGGCCGCGCTGTAGGCGTCTTTCAGCGCTTGGTCGGTGGTCTGGGTCTGAATGCTCAGCGCCGCCTGCGCCTGCTGGAGTTGCAGGGCCGCCACCTTGACGGCGCCGTCGGCGGCGGGGTCCAGCACGTTGAAGCTGGCCGACACGCCCAGGGCGAACGACGTTGCGGAACTTCCGGGCGCGGCGCTGCCCCGGCTAAACGGCTGGCTGTAGGCCACGCTGCCCACCCCGCTGGTGAGGTTCAGACCTGCCGATAGTCCGGTGCGGCCAGTGCCGGCGCCGGTCCCGTAGGAGGCGGTGAAGCTGGTGGCCGGTACGTCCCGGCTGCGGCGGGCGGTGGCAAGCGTGGCCTGGGCGTTCTGTACGGCCAACTGCGCCCCGGCCAGCGCCGGGCTGAAGCGGCGAGCCGCGCCCAGTGCCGCGTCCTGCCCCGGCAGGGGAGAGGAGGCGCCGAGGTCCGGGTTCAGGGCCGCAGAGTTCAGGTCTTGTTCCACCAGGTTGCCCAGCGCCCGCCGCGCCGACTCCCCCTCGGCCTGCGCCCGCAGTACGGCGGTCTGGGCGTCTTGCACCGCCGCCTCAGCCGCCTGCACCGCCGGCAGGGTGGCGTTGTTGTTGGCGTAAAAGGCCCGTACCTGCGCCAGCTGCCGCTGCGTCAGGATCAGCTGGCTGGTGGCAATCTCCACGTTCAGCTGGGCCGTCACCCCCCGGCCATACGCCTGCTCGGCGTTCACCGCAAGGGTCAGGGTGGCCTGGGCGAAGGTGGCCCGCGCCAGCGTGAGAGACCGCGCCGCGCTCTGGGCCGCCAGCTGGGCGCCGGACCACGGCAGCAGCGGCAGGCTGAGGGTGGCGCCCACGGTTCCGGAAAGGGACGCGCTCGCCTGGGTGCTGCCGTCGGCGGCGACGCTGCTGTCCAGGGCGGGGGTCAACCCGGCGTTGACGCCCGCCGTGAGGCCGGTGGCGGCCTGGGCCGCCTGGGTCTGCGCCTGGGCCGTGTCGAGCGCCAGCTTTGCCTGCTTGTACTGGGCCGACGCCGTCACGGCTGCGAGCGTGTCGGTGAGAGAATACACGGGTGCCGGGGAGGCGTTCTGGGGTGGACTCGCCTGGGTCAGCGCCTGGGCCAGCGACGGTGGGGCGCACGCCAGCAGCAGGCAGGTGAGCAGCGCCAGGGGCGGTTGCGGGCGAGGACGAGGAGCGGACATGTACAGATGCTTTCAGGCGGCTGCGAAGGTCACGCTGGTCTTTTGTGCAGATTTGGCGAAGACGGGGTCAGAACCTGCTTCAATCCTTCGCGTGATCGGTCTACCATCTCTCTATGTGCGCCCTGGTGCTGGTGGTGGAAGACGAACCGCAGATCGCTGACGTGCTGGAGGCTTACCTCAAACAGGAGGGCCACCGCGTGGAGCGCGCCGCCGACGGCAAGACGGCCCTCACCCTGTACCGGGCGGCCAAGCCGGACCTGCTGCTGCTGGACCTGATGCTGCCGGAACTGGGCGGCATGGAGGTGCTGAAGGTGGTGCGCGCCGACGGAGCCACGCCCGTGATCTTGGTCACGGCCCGCGCCGAGGAGACTGACCAGGTGCTGGGGCTGGAGTTCGGCGCCGACGACTACGTGGTCAAGCCGTTCCGGCCACGCGAGGTGATGGCGCGCGTGAAGGCGGTGCTCCGGCGCAGCGCCGCTCCACGTGAAGACCAAGCGGCGCAGGTGTACCGCGTCGGGGCGCTGGAAATAGACACCGGGGCGGTGATGGCGCGGCTGCACGGCCACCCTCTCGCCCTGACGCCGGCTGAGTTCCGGCTGCTCGCCTGCCTGGGCGCCACCCCGGGCCGGGCCTTCTCGCGCGCCGAGCTGCTCGCCGCCGCCCTGCCGGACTCCGACGCCCTGGAGCGGGTGGTGGACGCCCACCTGGCCAGCGCCCGCCGCAAGCTGGAGCTGAGCGGCGGTCCGGGCATGCTCCAGACGGTGCGCGGGGTGGGGTACCGACTCGCCGCAGACGGCTGAGCGGCGTGAGACGGCCCGTTTTCTCCCGCCCGGTGCTGCGTTGCCCGGTGCTGCGTCGCCCGGTGCTGCGTCGCCCAGTGCTGCCGCGCACGGTGCTGGTATCCCTGCTGCTGGGGATGCTCCTGGTGGTGGGCGTGACCACCGGGAGCATGCTGGTGTTCTCCAACCTGGTGGTGCAGCGGCAGGTGAGCCGGTTGCCGCCGGAGCTGCGCGACCAGTTCCACGAGCATATCGAAAGCGGGCCGACGCTGCCGCAGCAGAGCCTGCCGGGCCAGACCGGAACCCCGCCGGCGGCCCGAGTCGCGGCCAGCACCCTGTCTGGTGGTTTTTCTTCAGCTGGCCTTTCGTCCACCAGCCCCGGGTCCACCGACTCCCCCTTTCCCGACACCGTGCCGGGCACCCAGGCGGTGTTCGGGCCGTTATTGCCGTTGCCTCCTGGACCGCGCCTGAACCTGCGCGCTCCGGGCAACCGGGCCAGGTTTTTTCTGCGCGATGTGGGTGAGAGCCTGAAGGCTGCCGGGCTGGTGTCGGCGCTGTTCGGGTTGCTGCTGGCGGTGCTGATGGCCCGCCGCATCGCCCGTCCGATCAGCTTGGTGTCCGAGGCGGCGATGCGGGTGGCCGCCGGCGACCTGGGGGCCCGCGCCCCGGTGCTGGCCGGCGACCGCGAGACCACCGAGCTGGCGCGCAACTTTAACGTCATGGCCCAGGAGATCCAGGCGCTGGAACAGGAGCGGCGCGACACGGTGGCCGCCATTGCCCACGAGCTCAGGACCCCACTGACGGTGATGCAGGCCCGCCTGGACGCCATCGAGGACGGGGTGTATCCGCTCGACCAAGAGCAGGTCCTTCGCCTCTCGGACCAGACGCAGTTGCTCACCCGGCTGGTGGCGGATCTGCGCACCCTTTCGCTGGCCGAGGCGGGCCGGCTGAGCCTGCACCTGGGTCCGGTGTCGCCGCTCTTCCTCGCGCGGGCGGTGGCGCAGGACATCCAGGCGGCGCACGCCGGTCAGGGGGTGCAGGCCGAGGTGGTGATAGATGGGCACGGCGAAGACGCGGGGCTATTTGCCGACCAGGACCGGCTGCGGCAGGTGCTGATCAACCTTACCGAGAACGCCTTCAAGCACGCGCGCAGCTGTGTACGGCTCACAGTGCAGCCGCGTCATGCCGGCGAGGCCGCAGGCAGGGGCCTGAGCCTGCACGTGGACGATGACGGCCCGGGCATTCCCGACGCGGACCGGGAGCGGGTGTTCGAGCAGTTTGTGCGGCTGGACGTCTCGCGCTCGCGTGACAAGGGCGGCAGCGGCCTTGGGCTGGCGGTGGTGCGCGCCCTGATGCAGGCGCACGGCGGCCTGGTGAGTTTGGGCGGCTCGCCGCTGGGCGGCACACGCGTCACATTGCACTTTCCGCCGCAGGGAGGCGTCAGGACCGGGGAGGAGCGAGGGACGCCGGCCCCTGTCTTCGGCCATGAGCTGATCCCTCTCGCCCCGAAGGGTTGACGTAGGGCGGCGGCCTGCCCGGGTGGTGCCGCCTGTACGGACAGCGAGACGGGCGAAGGGCGGGAGTGGCCGAAGGTCACGGAACGGTCGTGTTGCCTTGACCGGCTCGGGGTGGGCTGATCCGCCATGACTGACCCGAAACCCACCTGCTGTCGTGTTTTATGCAGAACGGACGCCGTGTACGACGCCTGCCCGCTTCCCCATAACCATCATTTGGCACGCCGTTTGGATGTACTACCGTTCCACGCTCAATTACCGGGATATTGATGAAACCCGCTTCAGTAGCTGACCTCTTGCAGTTTCGGAAAAAGGGTTGTGTTGCCTTAACTTCAATGCCAGTAAGTTAAGACGGTAGAGGAGCACTGGCACGCACTTTCCTTGGATAACGGGTCATCTTGATTCTCGGAATGTAGGGTTCAAACCACCGGCTTCAGCCGGTCAGCTTTCAGCACGGTGTTGAGATTGGTTTTAAACCTGAACAGGCATGCAGAACTGACATCTGCCGTTTGGGGTGTAGGGCGTCTGTTGCCGGACTTTCAGTCCGCTGCCCTGCACCTTCAAACCCTCCGGCTTTAGCCGGTGGTCGTTCAGTTTGACAGCCCTTGGGTAAGAGCGAAGTCGTCTTGCAGGAAGAACGAGCAACGCGATGTCACCCGTCAGTTGCTCCAGATACTGAGTTGCTCCAGATACTGCGGCAGACGGCCAGCGGCCACCACCCACGCACTGAGCCACCACGTCCGGATCAGCAGCAGGCTGGTCCGGTACGAAATCCGTAAGGGACTGACCTCCAGGATCCCCGCCACTCGGGCCATTTCCAGGCGCACCAGGTTGTACACCACCGCCAGCGCGAACAGTTCCTGGCGAATTCGGTCCGGCGTCCCAGAGCGCAACGCCTCCAGTCGTTCCAGGGTGTGCGTATGCAGTTTGTCAAACCCCGTTTCGAGCTCCCAGCGCTGGTGGTAGAGCTTAATGATTTCAGCCGCCGGGTAGCGCTCGGCGTCCAGCATCGACGTCAGCAGCCACTGTGGCTTGAAGCCTGGAAGCTGGTAACAGATGACGCGGAGGGGCATGCTGCGGGGCAAGGTGGGGTCAGACCTGCGTGCAGGTCTGCGAAAAGAACCTTCAGCGATGACCTGATTCGGTCCCAGAATCTCCAACACCGTCCACACCAGGTTGCTTTTGGCTCGTACGAGCCAGTGCCGCTCTTCACCCCGCTGCTGATGGCGGTAAAACCGCCTGTAGTCCAACAGACCCCGGTCGACCATCAGCACACAGTGGTCAGACAAGTGCTCATCGAAGCCGCTGGAGAGCGATTCCTCGCTCTCCATATACGCGCCGACCTTCAGATCCAGCAGGAAATGCGTCCCGAGCGCCATCAGACCGACGACCCTTGCTTGCCGATACGCACTCTCACGGTGTGCGCCACAAGGGGGCAGAGTGAAGTGCGCGCGATTCTCGTCGCTGTCCGGGACCCGGATCGTTGTGCCGAGGGTGCCCAGGACTGCCAGACCACGCCAACGGTGGGCGTCAAGCTGCTCGCGGCCATGACGTGTCACTACGGCACCCAACAGGTGTTTGAGTGGGGCGATTCCCAGTCGGTCGCGGGCCTGGTCCAGGCCCGCCGAACTGATGGTCGTCTTGCCGATGTGATCAGGGAGGACCAGATGCAGATGGTCACATACGGCCTGAATTGACCGGTCACGCAGGAGGGCCATGCCAAGCATCAGCCACACCGCGTGTTCTGCGGGGAGCTTCCGGCGACGTAGTTGAGGCAACACAACCAAAGGTTGGGTGTCAACGACAGGTATAAAGCTGAGAATGTCAAGTTTGTGAGCTTTCTGCTCCGTCCCTAACGCTTCCGAACAGTCCCCTCTCTATCTCCAACTGAGGAAGGTTACCCGGTACGGTTGTGGTGCTAGGCTCAGACATGGCCAGTGCCCTCGATCCGGATGGACTTGATGCCGATCTCGCCCTCGATGTTTTTGCTGCCAACCTCAGGCTCGACCACCATGACGCTCTGGAACAGGCCGAGCGACTCGCCGCGCGTCTGGAACAGCTGCTGCCTCACCTCACCCGGCGTACCGACCAGCGCCGTTGGCCGTTCGGCCATCCCGCACTGAGCCAGCTTCGGGTGCGGCTGGGCAGCGAGCATTTCGATCTGGTGATTCAGGACGGACAGGTGCATTTCCGGACGGTCCATCACATCGGCGGCGTGGACCTCGCCCACCAGGATGTGCCTCAGGACGAATGGATCCGGCGTCTGATGGAGGCGCTGGCGGCCCAGTCTTGCCAGGTGGGTCAGTCGGTCCGTCCGCTGCTCTGAGAGCGTCTTCTTCCTTCCTTGCCCTGGAGGCCCCATGAGTCTGAGTCAAGAAACGTCCGCCCGGCTCGACGAGAACAAGAAAGACCTCTTCAGCAGCGACCTCTCGGTCTCGGAGTTCCTGCTGCTCGAAGAACTCGGCTACGAACCGATCGGGCTGGCGATGGGGACCAGCGTGTATCACGTGGGTTTCCAGTACGCCAGATGGAGAGACAGCCTGGAACTGACGGTGCTGACCCAGGCGATGTACAGCGCCCGGCACCTGGCGATGAACCGGATGATCGAGGAGGCCCGCTACCTGGGGGCCGACGGCATCGTCGGGATGCGGCTCGACATCGGTGGCCAGCACCTGGGGCTGGAGAGCAGCCTATCGGAGTTCATCGCGGTCGGCACAGCCGTGCGGCTGCCAAAAGGTGAGCGCCATCCGGGGCGTGAACCGTTCACCAGCGACCTGTCGGGCCAGGACCTGTACAGACTGCACCGGGCCGGGTACCGGCCCGTCAGTCTGGTGATGGGAAGTTGCGTGTACCACGTCGCACACCAGGGAATGATGCAGAGTTTCCGGAACATGGGTCAGAACGTCGAGATGGCGAATTACACCCAGGGGCTGTATCACGCCCGGCACCTGGCAATGACCCGGATGCAGCAAGAGGCGAAGCGGGCCGGGGCCACCGGCGTCGTGGGCGTCACAGTCAGCGAAAGCAGCCGCAACTGGGACAACCACGTGTTCGAGTTTCTGGCGATCGGGACGGGCGTCCGGAAGGCTGAAGGGACGGCCCCGGAACTCCAGACCAGCCTGACCCTGAGCCTGAACGACTGAGTGACCAGAATTCTCGTACAGCTCCGTCTCAATCTGATTGGTAGGCTGATCGTCCGTGACCGATGCCAAGCCCTACCGCCACCGTTTTCCCATGCTCATCATCCAGCACGCCGAATAACATCATCGAACAATCCCATCGTCCCACACGGCGACAAGAGCGAAGCGGGCAGGCGTGGCCAGCGGTCAAGCGTCGTCATCGGCGCTGCTCTGATCAAGAAGCCGCGTCCGTTCTGCCCAAGAAGTCAGCAGGGGTTCAGGCGACGGAAACGCGCTCAGGAATTTCTGAGTCTCCACGCACGCATTACGAACCTTCACCACCATTCCCGCACCAGCGTCACCGCCGCCACCCGGAGAGACAACCAAAACAAAGCGTTCCAGACGAGGTCAGCCGTCGCGGCAGTGATGGTCTGAACTTCAGATCACCCCAGCCCTCAACCTGCCGTGCCGCTAGTTAAGGCAACATAACCCCTGTATGAGGGGTACTGCCCGCTGTCCTGTGGCTTTACCCCTGATAGCGGCTCAGATCACAGGTGTGGATGGCGAACGGGTCCATGAGGGTGTGGTAGTTGTACGTCGCACAGTCTTTGAAGGTGGCGATGCCGACTTTCTTTTTAGACCGCTCCAGAACGCCCTTAGAAGGTCCGTTCGAGCTGATCGCGGCACGGTGCACGATCCATTCCATGTCGCTGGCCGCTTCT
>JANXWI010000275.1 GCA_025351205.1 Deinococcus sp. | reverse complement strand
CAGCGCCTGCACCTCCAGCCAGGTCTTGGGCACCGTGTATCCGGCCTTCACGAACGCGGGTTTGTTGTAGAACACCAGACCCTTGACGTTCACACGGTGAAAGACGCCGTAGACCTTGCCGTCGTTCCCCTTGCCGAGCGTCTCCCAGGCGGGCGAGTAGTTGCGTTTGATCTGCGTCAGGATGTCGGGGGTCACCGGCAGAATGGCCCCCTTGGCGGCCAGGTCCTTGACCACGCCCGGTTGCGGGATGGCGGCGAGATCCGGGTAATCTCCGCTCTGGACGCGCACGTTCAGCAGCGTGTTGAAGTCGGCGCTCGACGAGTACTTGACCGTCACGCCGGGGTTCTTCGCCTCGAAGGCGTCGATCACGGCCTGGAAATCTTTGGCGTCGTTGCCGCTGAAGGCACCGAAGATGTTGACTGTTTTCTGGGCGCTGGCGGAACTGGCGGCGAGCAGAGCGAGACTGACCAGGGTGATGACACGTCGTTTCATGAGTTTCTCCAGGTGGGACAGGGGAGGGCGACAGACCGAGGGTGACGGGTTAAACGTTGTCAGGAGCGTTCTTTATCGGTGGATCGCGGTTGTTCTGGCCGAAGTGAGCAGGATAGTGTCGTCGTGACTGCAGTCGAAGGCAGGGGGTCTGGATGGTCATCTGCGCGGCCCGGTGCTCGCCGTGAGGGGCCACAGGTCTGCCGTTACACTGCCCGGCTCCAGTCCCAGCACGTCCACCTGCAACTGAGAAATCGGCTGTGACGGGAACAGCAGGTCGGTGATGACCGCCCGACCTCCACAGGCAAAGACTTCAAGTGAACACGCGTCCAGAAAGACATGCAGATCGTGCCTGCCCGGTGCTGACGGCAGCTTCGCCCGGTGCGTACCCGGGTAACCGCCCAGGTCGCTGGTCATCTCATTTGCGGGACGGTGGACACTCAGTTCATCCGGCGTCACCTCCACGCTGGCCTCGACACCAGCCCCCGAGGTGAACGCCAGCCGGACGCGGAAGTCTGTCGCCGGAGGCCAGCTCAACAGAAGTTCATGGGCCTGACCTGGGTGGAGTGCCGCTGCACCGTTCACCGGCAGGGGGAGATGGGCCTGCCGGAGTGCCTGCAATTCCCGGACGGGCCGCTGGGCGAGGGCCGGTCCGTCTCTATCGACGCAGACGCGCAGCTCGCGGGGCAGGGTCATGGCCCCGCGCCATCCTTCCTTCTCGGTGGGCGAGTCGTGGGCATACTGCCAGTTGCTCATCCAGGCCATCCATACGCGGCGCTCCGGCAGGTCACTCCAGGTCAGGGCCGCGTAGAAATCCTGGCCGTGGTCCACCCAACGGGCAGGCGTTCGCGGCGTGAACGTTGTACCGTCGAAGTCGCCCAGCCAGTACTGCACTCCGGAACCGACGTAGGGGCCGCCAGGAAAAAGATCGACCTTCAACACCCAGTGTTGCTGCCCGGCGTCGTCTTGGAGGGAAAAAAGCTCCGGTACTTCCCAGATGCCGCCTGTCGCGCCAGACGGGCCGAACATGCTCAGCGTCGTCCATTCCTGCAGGTCGGGCGAACGGAAGAATTCGACCTGATGCTCGACCGGGTGGGCCACGACCATGACCCAGCAGGACGAATCTGCGTGCCAGAAGACTTTCGGATCACGGAAATCGCGCTTGCCCAGATCGAGGACCGGGCCGCTGTGGTGGTCCCAGCTGGCGCCCTCATCCAGGCTGTACGCCAGAAACTGCGCCTGATTGTCAGCGGTATGTCCGGTGTAACAGGCCACCAGTGGGGGCTGTTTGCCCGCACCGAAACCGCTGGTGTTGTGCCAGTCCACCACGGCACTGCCTGAGAAGACCTCGTGCTTCTGGTGTTCCAGCGCGACGGTCTGTTCTTGCCAGTGAACGAGGTCCGTGCTGATGGCCTGTCCCCAGTTCATGTGCTGATGGCGGACAGCGTGCGGATTGTATTGGTAATACAGGTGGTAACGGCCAGCGAAGTACACCAGCCCATTCGGATCGTTCATCCAGTTGGCAGCGGGAGTGTAATGGATGTACGGTCGAAAATGCGGATGCTGGTGAACCGGGGTCTTAGTCATGGCGTCTCGACTTGAGGGGGCAATGAGTACAACACGGAGATCATCGGAACAGTCGGGGTGTGCATCAGGCGTCTCCACTGGGACTCGAATGTTGAGATAACGTTATTTCAGGAGGGAAAAAATGAAGGTGGAGCGGTGTCATAGCGCCAAGATGTTCGGCGCTGCTGTCGAGGAGCGGACAAGCAGTTGGGCGGTCAGACGCCTCACCCGGGGCATCAGGGGACTCAGTTCCGGCTTCTGAAGACTGGTGATCAGCAGGTGGGCCGCCTCATAGCCCATGGCGTAGGCGGGCTGGGAGATCACCGTCAACGGCGGCTCCATCAGCCTTGCCCAGCGGGTATCGTCCATCCCGATCAGCGAGAGATCGTGGGGCAGCCGCAGACCCCGTGATCGGATGGCCTGCACCGTACCCGCCAGCATCTCATTGGTGGTCACAACCACGGCGCTCAGTGGTACGCCCGAATCGAGGAGCGCGTGGGCAGCACGCACCCCCCCCTCTTCCGAGAACTCGTCAGAAACCAGCTGCCCGGCTTGGACGGGAAGTCCATGGTGGGCCATGCGGTCCAGGAAGCCCTGCCTGCGTTCGATTTCGGTGCTGACCGGCGCATTTCCGTAGATCAGCGCGATGGACCTGTGACCCAGCAGCACGAGGTGATCCACCGCGTCCGCGAGTGCGCCAGCATTGTCGAGCAGCACTGTGAATCGGCTATAAGCCCCTGAGGTGCGGTCGACTTCGACGATCGGGATGTCGCGCGCGAGGGTCTCGAGATACGGATCACTGTCCGACGAAGGCACCACAATCAGCCCATCGACCTGATAACTCTCGAAAATCTGGGCGTACGTCATCTCGCGCTCCAGGGTATTTCCATGCCCGGTAATCACCGCGTAGCCGTGATCTAGGGCCGCATTCTGGATGCCCTGTGCCAGGATGTGGTGGAAACTGGCGGTCGTGCCCGCCGTCAGGTACCCGATGATGTTGGTCCGTTGTTCACGCAGGCCCTTTGCCAGACGGTTGGGGCGATACCCTAGCTTTGCCACCGAGCGATGAACCCGGTCTTTCAAGTCGGGGTCGACATTCGGAACCCCCCGCAGGACTCGGCTGACCGTCGGCACCGACACCCCGGCGTGGTGTGCCACATCGGATAGTTTCACAGTCCTCG
>JANXWI010000267.1 GCA_025351205.1 Deinococcus sp. | reverse complement strand
CATTATTCCGCATATGGCTATCGAGATAAGACCATAGATAAAAATATAACTGACCTCAACTCGGCTGACCCAAACACAAAAATCATTTTTCTTGGCGCGGATTTTGACGTTGAAATCGCGCACGATGGTGATAATTGTCTTCAGGAGGTGAGTGCTCAATTCGAAATCTGGACCAGAAATATTGAACAGATTGCTTACAGCGATTATGTGACCAATCTAGATCCTTATTTTTTACCGGGCGTGCCAAATCCAGTTCGCTGTATGAACGGATCCTGCTATCTGATAAAATCAGTGGCAGCGCCTTACACACCTCCCGTTCAGCCTTGAACATGAATTGGAAAAACTGATATCCTATTTATTATATTATTAGTTATCAACCTCCTTTTTTCCTGTTGAGACTGGTTCTCGTTGGTTTTTGAAAGAACTGACAAACCCCACCTTTGCCCCCGCCCCGCCGTGCCACCATAAACGGGTGACGCCTCCCCGCACCCCGCCCTGCCGCCACGTGCCGCGCCCATGACCGAGGGCGTCCGCACCGAGCTGTATCTGCTGATCGCGGGCGCGCTGCTGCTCGCCAGCATCGTGGGCAGCAAGGCGTCGGGGCGGCTGGGCGTGCCGAGCCTGCTGCTGTTTCTGGGCGTGGGCATGCTGGCCGGCTCCGACGGGCCGGGCGGCATTCAGTTTTTCAACTTTCAGCTGGCCCAGACCATCGGCACGGTGGCGCTGGCCTTCATCCTGTTCCGGGGCGGCCTGGACACCCCCTGGCGCGAGGTGCGGCCCGTCCTGAAGAGCGGCCTGTCGCTGGCGACGCTGGGCGTACTCGTCACCACGGCGCTGATGGGCCTGTTCGTGCATCTGGTGCTTCAGGTGCCCTGGCTGAATTCACTGCTGCTGGGCGCGGTGGTCAGCTCAACAGACGCCAGCGCGGTGTTCACGGTGTTCAAGGAACGCAGACTGGGACTCCAGGGCAAGATCACGCCGCTGCTGGAACTGGAATCGGGATTCAACGACCCGATGGCGGTGTTCCTGACACTCGGCCTGACCAGCCTGATCGTCGATCCTACCCTATCCGGCTGGAGTATCGTGCCGCTGTTCCTGAAGCAGATGCTGCTGGGCGGCGTGGTGGGCTACGGGCTGGGCCGGGCCTCGCTGTGGGCCATCAACCGCCTGAGCCTGCAATTCGAGGGGCTGTATTCGGTCATGACCATCGCCCTGGCCCTGATCGTCTTCGGAGCAGCCTCTGTCCTCGGCGGCAGCGGCTTTCTGGCGGTGTACATCGCGGGGCTGGTGCTGGGCAACGCCGACTTTATTCACAAACGCTCGCTGATCCAGTTTCACGACGGCTTCTCGTGGCTGATGCAGATCGGCATGTTCCTGACGCTCGGGCTGCTGGTCAACCCACATGAACTGCTGCCCACCGCCGGGCTGGCGCTGGCCTGCGCCCTGTTTCTGGTGTTCGTGGCCCGCCCGGTGGCCGTGTACTTGGGATTGTCGCTGTCCAGCCTGCCGCTGCAAGACCGCAGCATGGTGGCCTGGGTGGGGCTGCGCGGGGCCATTCCCATCGTGCTGGCGACCTTTCCGCTGCTGGCGGGCGTGCCGAACGCCAACGTGCTGTTCAACGTGGTGTTCTTCATCGTGGTCACCAGCGTGCTGCTCCAGGGCACCACGCTCAGCCTGGTGGCGCGGCTGCTGGGCGTGCGCGAGGACTTGCCCGAACCCACCGCCTATCCGCTCAGCTACCTGCCCACCGGCTATGACCGCACCAAGATGGTCGAGGTAGAGGTGGGCTTCGGTTGCCGCGCCGACGGCCACCGGATCGTCGATCTGAATCTGCCGCAGGGGGCGCTGGTGATTCTGGTCCACCGGGCGGGCCAGTTCCTGATTCCGCGCGGGGCCACCCGGCTGGTGTGCGGCGACAGCGTGCTGGTGCTGGCAGACGGCGGCGACTTGCGGCAGGTGCGCCAGATTCTGGGCCAGCCGGAGGGTGTTCCCGCTGGCCTGGAGGCGGGCGCGCCTGGCTGAGCAGCACACAACGCTGAGTCAGGTCACAGGCTCCTCAGCCCGATTTGCTAGACTGCACTCATGACGATGGTCCGCAACACCCGCCAGCGTCAGGCCGTGGTTCTGGCCCTGCGCGAGACGCCCACCCACCCTGACGCCGCCTGGATACATACCCAGGTGCGCCGCGCCCTGCCCAACATCAGCCTGGGCACGGTCTACCGCACCCTCGACGCCCTGGTGCGCGACGGCGTGGTGATGACCATCGAGCGGGCGGGGCAGGCCACCCGCTACGACTACAAGCACGCGGGGCTTGGGCATCACCACGTGGTGTGCCGGGGCTGCGGCGCGATTTACGACATCGATGCCGAAGACGTGCAGATGCCTGCCACGGGCCTGCCTGAAGGCTTTCAGGTGCAGGACGTGCGGCTGGAATACCACGGCGTCTGCGAAGACTGCGCGGCGGGCGAGAAACGCGGCTGAGCGTCCTTTCGGTAACGGTCAGCGCCCAGACTGAGCAGCGCCTAGACTGACCGGGTGGCGTACCGAGAACATCTTCCGTCTCCCCGGCTCGCTGGCCTGGTCCGTCTGTTTTTCACCGCTCAGGAGCGGCACCGTCCCGGCAGCTCGGAGCACCGCTTTGTGCCCGAGGGGCTGGTGCGGCTCATGTTCTACGCGGGCCAGACTTATGTGGGTGACCCGGCAGGAACACTCAGCGCCCTTCCATCGGCGTACCTGATCGGCATGCAGCGCGGCCCCCTGCGGGCGGTGTCGCTGGGTCAGACGCGGGCGCTGGGCGTGGAACTGTATCCCTGGGCGGCGCGGCAGCTGCTGTGCTGGAAAGGCGGCGCGGTGGGCGCACAGGTCCTGTCCGGCCACGGTCAGGTGGTGCGGGAAGTCCACGGCCTGCTGACACTGGAGCGCTGGGACGAGGCGAGGCAGACCGTGGAAGCCTGGCTGCTGGATTTGGCGGGCGTGTCTGCCCGCGAGCATGGGCCGGGGGTGCTGGCGGCCCTTCGGCTGTACAGCTCATTTGGATCGGCCCGGATTGCCGCGCTGGCCGACGAACTGAACCTCAGCGCCCGCCAGCTGGAGCGGCAGTTTCAGGCCGAGGTCGGCGTGAGCGCCAAGACGCTGGCCCGCCTGATCCGCTTTTCCGAGGCCCATGACCGCCTGCTGGCCCAGCCGGAGGAGCCGCTGGCCGCGCTCGCCTGTGACCTGGGCTTTGCCGATCAGGCTCACCTGACCCGCGACTTCCGTGCCCTGTCACACCTGACGCCGGGGGCCTTCGCCCGCATCTCTCGCTGGAGAGGGCAGACAGAAGGCTCACCGGAAACACTGGATTTCGAGCGCTACATGCGCGTGATGCAGGGCG
>JANXWI010000230.1 GCA_025351205.1 Deinococcus sp. | reverse complement strand
CCGGAAGTAAGGCGGCGAGGTGGGTTTGAGCCGCTGCTCGAAGAAGCTGGGGTCGGTGCCCACCACCGGCAGGCCCCGGTAGTTGTCCCCGAAGCCCAGGGGCACGGCCCGCCGGGTGCGGGGGTCGGCCTTCAGGCGGGCATATTCGCTGTACGGCAGGTTGCCGATGGGCACGTCGAGGTAGAACAGGCTGCTCAGCACCGCCTGACTGGGGCTGCCCTTGGCGGTGATCAGCAGGTCGAAGACCTGGGCCGCGTCCTGAGCGCCGCGCTCCACCTGCCGGGTCAGCAGCGGCACCACCAGCGCGGTGGCGGTGGCCAGGGCCACGGCCAGCAGCGTGATGAGGGTGGCGAGCCAGCGGGTCCGCAGGTTGCGCAGCGTGATCCAGAAGGTCACGCGCCCGCCAGCTCGGGCTGGGTTGTTCCTGCCCGGCCCAGTTCCAGCCGCCGCTCGAAGGCCCCCACCACCGCCGGGTCGTGAGACACCACGATCAGCGTCGCCCCCAGCTCGCCCGCCGTCTGACGCAGCAGGGCCACGGCGTCCGCGCCCCGGCTGGGGTCGAGGTGGGCGGTGGGTTCGTCGGCCAGCAGCAGCGCCGGGCGGTGGGCCACGGCGCGGGCCAGCGCCACCCGTTGCCGCTCACCCGTCGAGAGCTGGCGGGGAGTGTGGTTCAGGCGTTTGCCCAGGCCCAGTTGCCCCAGCACTTCTTTTGCACGCGTCGTCGCCTGTGCCCCGCGCAGCCCGGCCAGCCCCAGGCCCAGCAGCACGTTTTCCAGGGCCGAGTAGCCCGGCATCAGGTGGAAATCCTGAAACACGTAGCCCACCGTGCGGGCGCGGAACGAGTCGCGCCCGGCCTCACCCAGCGCGTTCACCTGCGCCTCGCCGTAGCGCACCTGCCCGGCGCTGGGCGTCAGCAGGCCAGCAATGAAGTGCAGCCAGGTGGTTTTGCCCACGCCGCTCGGCCCGCTGACCACCAGTTCCGCGCCGCCTTCCAGATGCACGTCGGGATAGGAGAGCGTCACGTCCGGGCCGTAGCGGTGCTGGATGCCGCTCAGGGTCAGGCGCTGCGCTGTCTGGACTGCTCGTGCCCGCTGGCCCTGCTCACTCACAGATCTTCGACCTTGTCGGCGTACAGCCGCACCAGACTCACGAACCCGGTCTCGTCGTCTTTCTTGATGCCCACTTCCAGCCGCCCGGTAATGCGGATCGCGCCCATATAGGGGTCGAGCTGCCTGCCCTCAGGCATGATCACCAGCACGATGTCCGGCGGCCAGTCGGCGGCGCTGCTGCAAAACGGGCAGGTGCTCATGGGCGCTTTGGTCAGCACAAAAAAGTCGAGCTTGGGTTTGAGCGGCGGGGCCATGAAGCCGGTCATCGTTACCTTCTGGCCCGCCAGCCCGGTCAGCTTGGGGCTGAATTCGATGCCGCGCACCGTCACCTTGCTGTACAGCTCGCTGAATTTCATGACGGCTGGCGTGCCCGTCTGTGCCTGCACCGCCGGGAACAGCAGCGTCAGGACGGCGAACAGGGCAGACACGAAGCGTTTCATGGCGGCAGTCTGTCACCCGATTGTCAGGGGAACATTAAACGGCAAAGATCAGACAGCAAAGCAGGGCGCGTCCCCTGTGCGGAGTCGCGCCCTGCCGTCCTGCCGGATTTGGAGTGCTCTGGCGGGTTACTTGCCTGCGTCCCTGGTCGCGTCCACGCCCATTGCCTTGGCAATCATGAAGAAGATGTCGGTCTGATCCATCACGCCGCTGAAGTTCTGAGCGCCGGGGCCGAAGGCAAACAGCGGCAGCGGGTCGGCGGAATGCACGCCCTGGTTGGTGTTGCGCGGCAAGTTGCCGGTGCGGAAGTACGCGCCCGCCTCGGTGCAGATGTCGGGGTTGGGAGCGTATCCGGTGCCGCCGTCGCTGATGGTGGGATCCTTGTAGACGCTGCGGGCCGTGAAGGTCTCGCAGTAGTCGGGAACGCCCGCAAATCCCACTGCCAGGCCGCGCGTCGGCGTCACCATCGGAATGCCGTTGGGGTCCATCTTGTCGAGGTAGGTGGTGAATTTGGCGTCCTGGTAGGTCAGCACGGCGTCGCGGCTGCCGGGGCCTTTGGTGTTGTCGTAGCCCGCAAAGGTGCTGATGCTGTGGGCGTGGTCGGCGGTCACCAGCACCAGCACGTCGGGATGGGTCTCCTGGTATTTCTTGGCGAGCGCCACCGTCTTGTCGAGTTCCAGGGTGTCCCAGACGCCACGCTGCCAGTCGAGCGGGTGCTCGAACTTGTCGATCATGCCCGCCTCGACCATCAGAAAGTAGCCGTTCGGGTTTTTATCGAGCGTCTCGATGGCCTTCTGGGTCATGTCCCACAGGTATGGCTGGTCGGTGAAGCTGCCGATCACCTTGGGGTCCTTGAACTGCACGCGGTCCAGGTAGGCGTTGAAGTTGCTGAGGTTGAACAGCCCGAACAGCTTGGTGGCGTTGGCCTTCATCAGCTCGTCACGGGTGCTCACGAAGGTGAAGCCCAGCTTCTGGCTGTCGTCGATCCAGTTCACGGCGTCCTTGCGGCGGCTGCCGGGGCTGGTCTGCGGGATGAAGTCGTTGCTGCCGCCGAACATCAGCACGTCGGGCTTGGCGCTGCCCTTGAAGTACTGGTCGGCAATCGCGGCGTAATCGCTGCGGGCGCGGGTGTGGGCAGCGAACGCGGCGGGGGTGGCGTCGGTGCCGAAGGCCGTGCTGACCAGACCGACGCCTGCGCCCTTGGTACGCCTGAGAATCTCGGCGATGGTCTCGACGCGGGGGTTGTCGAGCGTGTCTTTGGTGTTGTCGGGGTAAACGCTCAGGGCATTGACCAACACTTTCTGACCTGTGGCGATGCTGCTCGCGGTGTTGGCGCTGTCGGTCAGGAAGCTGTCGTAGCTGCTGGTGGTGACGGTTGCCATGCTGCTCAGTCCGGTTTCCATCTCCAGCCGCCCGTTGCTCATTCCGTTGGCTGGGTTGTAGCCCCTGGCGATCAGCTCGGCGGCGCGCACGGTGTTCCAGCCCATGCCGTCGCCAATGAACAGGATGATCTTCTTGGCCTGAGCGGTGGGGGTCGGGGCGTCGGCGATCATGGTGGCCTGTCCGGTCCCCGCGCCCGTGACGGCCAGGGTATGGGTGCCTGTTGGCAGGGAAACATTCCGCAGGGTGTACTCAACGCTGTCTGCGGCGCTGTTGGTCTTGACCAGACCGTCTACCGCCTTGCCGTCGAGCGTGACGGCGGCTTCCTGGCCCGCCGTGATGCCGCTCACCTCGACGCGCAGATCGAACCTCTGCCCGGCCAGCAGGCGCGCGCCGTTGTAGGGGTAGATTTTCACGTCGGCGGCGCTGGCGAGACCGCTCAGGGCGAGGCCGGAGAGGGCGAGGGCCAGCGTCATAACATGAGCCTTCTTTGTGGTGTTTTGCATACGCCTCTTACTTTTGGGCCAGAGTGTCAGCCAGCGGTCAACCCAGCTGCCTCTCATGCAACCTGTGTCCTTCCGGCGTCAGAGTGGAGCAGTGATACCGAGTGTGCTGGCCCTGACCCTGATGCTCGGCAACCCCGCGCCGCCCCTGAGCTACCGCCTGGCCGACGGGAAGGTGGCCGTGATCGCCCAGGTCAGGCCGCCGTCCGGGTCACAGGTGCCTGCCAAAAACGGGCCGCTGATCGTCAATTTCTGGGCCAGCTGGTGCGGCCCCTGCCGCGAGGAGCTGCCGCGTCTGGAGCGGGCGGCGCTGGACAGGCGGGTCCGGGTGCTGACGCTCAATTTCGGCGAGTCGGTGGGCACGGCCCAGGCGTACCTGAGACGCGAGGGGCTGAATAACCTGCCGGTGGGCTATGTGAGTGCCGGCGATCCGCAGCTCTGGCCCATTCCGGGGCTGCCCAGCAGCTTTCTGCTCGACGGTGCGGGCGTGGTGCGGCGCGTGCAGTACGGGCCGCTGAACGAGGCGACGCTGAACGCCTGGCTGGCCCTGAAGCTGAAGTAGCTCGCCGTAAATGTAGAGCGCTGAACACTGTCCGAACCGGTTTATCGTCCCTGCATGCTCGGCACCGTTCCTTGCCTGAGCCTGCTAGCCTGAATGTATGAAGCTCAAAACGCTGACCCTGAGTGTCCTGCTGGCGCTGGCAGGCGTTCCTGCCCTGGCCCAGACCGCGCCAACCCCCGGCGCTGTTCCGACGGCGCCCGCTGTTCCACCCCCCAGCAACCCAGCCCCCAGTAGTCCAGCGCCTGACATTGCCCCGCCCGCTCCGGTGGCCCCAGTGTTGTTGCCGACCGCACAGCCCGGCACGTCTGCCGAGTACGTTCAGACCTCCCGTGTCAACTTCAAGGTGCTGGATTATTATCTGGAGGCGCAGCCCGGCAAGGTGGTCAAGCCCGCTGACCTTGCGGCGGCCAACAAAAAGCTTCAGACCCAGCGCGGTGACATTGAGCGGGCCATGAACCAGGCCTTCGCCGCCCAGACCGGCAAGATGTTCACCAGGGTGCTGCCGCCCGTGAACGGCAACACGGTGCTGCTCATGACCTCGGTGCTTAATCTGCCCACTGCTGGCAGCCCGCAGAAGACCAGGGCGGTCAATGTGGGCGTCACCCTCACTTACAACCCGGCGGGTCAGGTCGTGGACGCCAGCGTCTCGTCGAGCGATCCCGAGTTGCAGAAGTTTTACAAGGCGCTGGACCTCAAGACCCTGATTCAGAGCGCGCAGGGGTCCGGAACGACCTCGCTGTACGGACTGCCGCTGGTGCAGGGCAAAGCCACCACGACCAACGCCACCGTGCCCACCCAGGGACTGATCCAGGCCCTCAGCGGCCTGGTCGGGAAGGCCAGTCTGACCGGCGTGAGCGGACAGGCCAGCCCCCTGACCACCCACACCACGACCACCTACACCGGGCAGGACGCGGCGGGCAACTTTACTTTTACCCAGGCGATCACCGCCGACCCCTGGAAAGTCAAGCTGAACATTGGCGACCTGAGCTTCGACATGCAGCTCTCGGCCCTGACCGGCGGCGGGGTGAGCGTCCTGCGCCCCGACGGCCTGGCCTTTTCCACGTCCACCAACCAGGACATTTCAATGCGCCTCAGCTTTGATGTGCTCGGTGAGCCGTACCGCACGGTCATGAAAATCCAGTACGGCACGGCGGTCACGGTGGCCCTGAAGAAATAATGGCCCTGAAGAAATAGACCGCTCCAGATACCTCTTGGGCGCCAGTCAAAAATTCGTCAGTCAAAAATTCGCCCCCGACCACTCAGGGCCGGGGGCGAATCTCGTGCAATCCTTATTTCTGGGCGTGAACGGCCAGTCTGATCGGAATGATGACCTCGGGGTGCGCGCGGTACGTGATGTCGTACTCGCCGATGTCTTTCAGGGTCTTGGGCATCTCCAGGCGGCGGCGGTCCACGTCGAAGCCCTGCTGCGAGAGCGCCTCGGCCACGTCGGCGTGGGTGATCGCGCCGTAGATCTTGCCTTCGCCTGCGCGGACGTACAGGTTGAGCGTCAGGCTCTCCATCTGTCCGGCAAGGCGTTCGGCCTCGGTCTTTTCCTTGGCCAGGGCCTTCTGACGCGACTTGATGCGCGCCTCCAGGGTCTTCATGTTGGCCGCGTTGGCGGGCAGGGCCAACTCACGCGGAATCAGGTAGTTGCGGGCGTAGCCGTCCTTGACAGTCACGACCTCGCCGGTTTTGCCCAGGCGACCCGGTTCCAGCAGAATGACGTTCACTTGCGCACCAGCTTCTCGGTGTAGGGCAACAGCGCCAGCTGACGGGCGATCTTGATGGTCTGGGCGATGCGGCGCTGGTGCTTGGTGGAAAGACCCGTGCGGCGACGCGGCAGAATCTTGCCGGTGTCGCTCACGAAACGCCGCAGCATCTTGACGTCTTTGTAGTCGGTGATTTCCAGCTCGCCGATGGCGAACGGGTCCACCTTGGGCTTGCGGGGACGCTTGGGTCCCTTGCCCCTGGGTTTACGCTCTGACTGGGTCATGTGGGTGGTCCTTGTGCCTGCCGCCCAGAACCCTCGCGGGTATCAGGTTTAAAAAGGCAGGTCTTCTTCCGGGGGAAAGTCCTGAAGGCCGCTGTCAATATCCAGCCCTGCCGAACGGGACCCCTGTGCAGCCGCAGCTGCCGTCCGCACGGTTGGCGGACGCGCAACGCTCGCCGTAGCCTGACGGGGCGCTGCGGGGGTGGTGGCGGTTCCGGGAGCCGCACCTCGGGTCAGGGCTTCGACTCTGGTCGCTTCTATCTTGGTGCTGCTGCGTTTGTTGCCGTCTTTGTCTGTCCAGGACTCGTTGGTCAGGCGGCCAGTAATCAGAACCGGGTCGCCCTTCTTCAGGTCCTTGGCGCTCTCTGCAAGGTCGCGCCACAAAGTCGCGTCGATCCAGTGCACCTTCTCCTGCTTGACACCCTGCCTGTCGTTCCAGGTCTCGTTGACCGCCATGCTCAGCCCCAGCACCGCGTCTCCGGCGGGGGTGTAGCGCAGGTCGCTCTCACGGGTCAGGTTGCCAACCACCATCACCTGATTCATGCCTCCACTCATCCGCACGCCGCCTCCGGCGTCCTGGGTGGTCTCCGGCTGGGTCGCCAGCGATTCCACACGCAGGGCCTTGACGCGCACCGCGCTCCGTTTGCCGCCTTCAGGGGCGTCCCAGGACGAATAGTCCAGGCTCCCCTCGACCATGACCGGGTCACCGGCCTGCAAATTGCGCTCGGCCTGCCATTCGGCGGGCTTGCCCAGAATTGATATCCGGTGATACCAGGGCAACTGGCGCAGCTTGCCGTCCTGACCAGCGATGTGGTCTTCTCCGGCGATGGTGGCCTCGTAGACCGCCACGCCGCTGCCGGTGTAGCGCAGTTCGGGTTCGCGGGCGAGTGTGCCGATCAAAATGACGTTGTTCATGCCTCGGGCCATGTTCGTGTACTCCTATGTAGTGGGCGAAAATGTGTGCTTCTGTGTGGCGGGCGGTTATGCATGGACCCTTGCGGGGTGAGGACAGAGTAATACACCCGGCCTTATTCTGTCAAGAGCGTAAATACACCCGTGCAGATCAGGCCTTCTTGGTTTTCCATTCCGGGCGGTCTTTGACCACCAGGACGCGGCGCACGTTGTCGCGCAGGCGCAGGCTGGCGGCGATGCTGCTCTCGGGATTGCCGCTGGCCTTGATGGTGTACATCAGGTAGTAGCCCTCGCGCTCCTTGCCCACGGCGTAGGCGAGGCGGCGGTTGCCGACGTCGTCCAGCTTGGCGATCTCGGCCCCGGCGTTCTTGACTGCCGTTTCGATGTAGTCCTTCTCGGTCTGCATCTGCTCAGCGCTTAAGCTCGGGTTGAGAATCAGGTTCAGGTCGTATTGGTTCATGGTTCACCTCGCTTCGGGTACTGGATTTGGGCCACAGATTGAGCAGGCACCGGAGACCGGAGCTGCCGCGCGGCACAATTTGAAATTGTAGCAGACCGTGGGGGCGGTGAGGGCGGTGAGGGCGGTGAGGGCGGCCCTGGCGGCAGGGCAGTTCAGCAAGTGCCGCTCTGGCCGAGACAGTGCCGCTCTGGTCGAAACAGTGCCGCCCCAGCACGCTGCGCCTCAAGTGCCGCGCTTTTGAGAGCGTGGTAACGTCAATCATGAAAGACGACGCTGTTCGTGAAGTGGAACAGCCGGAAACGCGCCGACCCTTCCCGTCTCGCGGGTTCTACTTCGGACTGCTCGCGCTGATTCTCATGGGCCTGTGGGTACTGGGAGGCTCATTTTCTCCACTGACCATCGTTCTCAGCCTGATTGTCGTCTATGCTGCCGGGGTTTTAAGAGTTCTGCGTGGACATGCCAATGCTCTCAGTGATCCGGGCACAGATCGAAATGATGCAGAGTTCAACGCGCCATTCAAGCTGTCCAGCAAAATGATTCGCTACTCAGCACTGTTTATGCTGCCGTCAGTCCTTCTGATCATTCTGGCTGCCGGTATCGTTCTTTTTCTTGTCATGAACACCAGCAGTGGGTGATCCTGACCCCGCCCCTTGGCTGGACCCGGCAGCTGCAAACCTCTGGCTGTGAACGACCCGTCTGAACATTCTGGCGTTGAGATTACCCTCATCTGCTCTCACGCTGTTACAATGTTTGCATGCCGCGAATCCTGGTGGTGGACGACGACGCCGCCATCCTGAAACTGGTGAGTGTGATTCTTGCCCGTGCCGGACACGAGGTCCGGACCTCCAGCCACCCCGTGGAGGCGCTGGATCTGCTTCAGGTGTTCACGCCCGAGCTGATCATCAGCGACGTGGTGATGCCGTACATGACCGGCCTGGAATTTCTGGAAGAGGTGCGCAAGCACGAGCGTTTCGCCTCGCTGCCGTTCATGCTGCTGTCGAGCCACGCCGAGCGCGGCGACGTGCGGCGCGGCATGAACCTGGGGGCCGACGATTACCTGCCCAAGCCGTTCACGCCCGGTGACCTGACCACCGCCGTGGACGCCCGCATGCGCCGCGCGGGCCTGGGCCAGCAGGTGGGCAGCAACATGGAGGCCAGGGGCCTGGGCACTTCGCAAGTTCTCTGGAAGGGCGTGGCGGTGCAGTGGGTGTCGCGCAAGGCGCTGGAGCTGTTCTTCTATCTGCTGGAGCACAAGGACGTGAGCAGCTGGGAGGCCGCCGAGGCTCTGTGGCCCGAGAAAGACGAGGCCCGCGCCAGCAGCCTGTTTCACACCACGCTGCACCGCCTGCGCAAATCGCTCGATGGCGAGGCCGTGAGCAGCAGCAACCGCCGTTACACCCTGTCTGCGGACCTGAACCCCGAGTACGACGTGCACCGTTTCGAGCTGCTGGCCGGGCAGGCCGACCAGAACCGCCTGGGCCTGGAAGAACTGCGCGAACTGGTGGGCCTGTACGGCCAGTATCTGCCGGGCGTCGATTCGCCCTGGGCCGATGAGGTTCGCAACCGCCTGGAGCAGAAGGTGCTGGGCATCCTGAGTCTGGCCGCCAGGCTGGCCGATGAGGCCGGACGTGCCAAAGACGCCGCGCAGTTCTACCAGCGCTCACTGAGCATCGATCCGCTGAGTGAGGCTGACTGGGACGGGCTGGCGCGGGCGCTGGAGAACGTGGGCGACCCGCGCGCTCGGCTGGCTGTTCGGCGCGAAGCGTGGTGGATGAGCGATTTGGATTGAGTTGGAGGGGGTAGCTGGGCTTTGGCTTTGGGTATTTGCCTTGCCCCACCCCCCAGCCCCCTGCCCCGCCGGGCAGGGGGAGCTTAGAAGAACGTCAAGCGCTGCGCTGTGGGCAAGGCAAGTTGGCTCATTCAGCGGGGTATTGACCCTGGTTTTGTGCACCTGGAAGGCGGAAATCCGCTTCTTGAAACTGGAAGGTCTGCAAGTTCGGCTCAGTCACTCGGCTGTTTGGGCGCGGCTTTAATCCGCCGAAGGCTGTGCGGCAGTTATTTTTCTGGCGTGCAGATTCTTTCTGACGATCTACTTTTAACCCCAATGCCCTGGCCTTTACCCCTCACCCCCGGCGGGAGAGGGGCCTCGCGCAGCGAGGAGGAGAGGGGACCACCAAGCAAGCCCGAACTCAATCCACCTGCCCTGGCCGTTCCCCTCTCCCCCTGGGAGAGGGCCTTGCGCAGCAAGGGGTGAGGGAACCCTGAGTGCGCCAGAATCAATCATCTCGCCTGAGTTTTCGACCCTTCACACCCTCAGAATCTCCGCTGCGATCTGACTCAGCGCCCCTGCCTGCCCGATGCGCTCCTGCCCGGCCTGGGCGGCGGCCCGGTACAGTCCGGGCCGGGTGTTCAGACGCTCCAGGGCGGCGGCCACCGCGCCCGTATCGGCTCGCGTGAGGGTCAGGGCTGGCCCCAGCAGGCGCCCCTGCCTTCTGGCAAAGCCGGGCGTGTACTGCGGCCCGCCCGTCGCAAAGCCCACCACCGGCACGCCCAGCCCCGCCGCCTGCTCGGACGCCGTGCCCGCCGTGCCCAGCGCCAGCCGCGCCGCGTGCAGCACCGCCGAAAAGGCGTGGCGCAGCAGCCAGATTCGCGTGTCACCGCGTTTCACCAGTGCTGTTTGCGAGTCCTGCACTTCCAGCGTCCAGCCTTCCAGCGCTGGCAGATCGGCCCAGCCTTTCGGCCAGGTCACCACCGCCTGCATGCCGGGCAGACGGGCCGCCGCGTCCAGCATGATCGGCAGCGATTCGCGGGCGTCTCCCCGGCCTCCGGGCATCAGGGCCAGCAGCGGGCGATCATCCAGCAGGTGTTCCAGGCTGCGTTCCGGTGCGGGCAGCACGTCCATCGCGAAGCTGCCCCGGTACACGGCGTTCACGCCCTTCAGGGCCAGATGGCGTGCCGAGGCGGCGTCGCGGGTGTAGACACGCTCGATCCTCCGGCCCAGCGCC
>JANXWI010000200.1 GCA_025351205.1 Deinococcus sp. | reverse complement strand
ATCTCGATGTGCAGCGGCATGGTGTTGGTCAGCCCCCGGATGTGCCCGGACACCACCGACACCGCGCCGAACTCGCCCATCGCGCGGGCGTTGCACATGATCACGCCGTACACCAGCGCCCAGCGGATGTTGGGCAGCGTGATGCGCATGAAGGTCTGCCAGCCGCTGGCGCCCAGCGTCAGGGCGGCCTCCTCGTCGTCCTTGCCCTGCGCCTGCATCACCGGAATCAGCTCGCGGGCCACGTAGGCAAAGGTCACGAAGGTGGTCGCCAGCACGATGCCGGGCGGCGCGAAGATGATCTTCAGGTCGTGGGCCTGCAGCCACGGCCCGAAGTACCCCTGACGCCCGAACAGCAGCACGTAGATCAGGCCTGAGATGACCGGAGAGATGGCCAGCGGCAGATCGATCAGCGTCAGAAACAGGCCGCGCCCCGGAAAGGCGAACTTGGTCACGGCCCAGGCGGCGGCCACCCCGAACACGGTGTTGAGCGGCACGGCAATCAAGACAGTGAGCAGCGTGAGCAAAATGGCCGACACGGCGTCGGGCGCGGCGATGGCCTTCACGTACTGGCCCAGCCCTTTGCCCAGCGCGGCGGCAAACACGCTGACCAGCGGCAGCACCAGAAACAACCCCACCACGGTCAGGGTCAGCGTGACCATGAGCGCGGGCCAGACGCGGCGCAGCAGGCCGGGGCGGGCGGGAGTGCGGGCGGGCATCCTGACACCATTCTGACCGGCCCCGTTCTGACTGATACCGTTTCGAACGCCCGTTCTGGAAGATGCAGACCGGCCCGGACCCAGCGGACGGTCTGTCATGTTCCTGCCTCGCCGGTCATCTCGCCGGTCATAGCGCCGTCCCGCTGCGCCGCACCATGCGGGCCTGCACGGTGTTGGCGATCAGCAGCAGCGCCACCGAGATGAGCAGCATCACCACCGCCACGGCAGCCGCCCCGCCGTAGTTGTACTGTTCGAGCTTGCTCACGATCAGAAGCGGCGCGATCTCGGTCTTGAAGGGCAGGTTGCCGGAAATAAACACCACCGAGCCGTACTCGCCGATGGTGCGGGCCAGCGCCAGCGTGAAGCCGCTCAGGAGAGCGGGCCGCAGTTCGGGAAAAATAACGCGCCAGAAGGTCTGCATGGGGCTGGCTCCCAGGCTCCAGGCGGCCTCCTCCTGCTCACGGCCCAGGTCTTCGAGCACCGGCTGGATGCTGCGCACCACGAAGGGCAGTCCGATAAAAATAAGCGCGATCACGATGCCCGTTCTGGTGTACACCACCCGCACGCCCTGTTCCTGAAGCCAGCCGCCCAGCCAGCCGGTGGGGGCCAGGAGGGTGGTCAGCGTGATGCCCGCCACCGCCGTGGGCAGCGCGAACGGCAGGTCGATCAGGGCGTCGATCAGCCGCCTGGCCGGCACCCAGTAGCGCGTCAGGGTCCAGGCGATCAGCAGGCCCAGCACCACGTTGATCAGTGACGCAACGAGCGCCGTGCCGAACGACACGCCCAGCGCCGCGACCACCCTGGGCGAACTCACCTCGCGCCAGAAGCCCGCAAAGCCCAGTCCCGAGGCCCTGAGCACCAGCCCGGCCAGCGGCAGCAGCACCAGCACGCTCAGGTACAGCAGCGCGTAGCCCAGCGTCAGGCGCAGGCCGGGCAGCACGTGCCGCCTGCCGGGGCTGGCCCGGCTGAGCAGTGGGGGAGAAGCGGTCATTGGGGGGTCACCGGCGAGTCCTCCTGATGGTTTGGCTGATGGTCTGGCTGATGGTCTGGCCGGTCATCTGGCCCAGGTTCCTTTCCTGTTGCGGCCCTTCATTTTACTGTCCGGTGTAGACCTGATCGAACACGCCGCCGTCAGCGAAGAACTTGGGCTGGGCTACCTTCCAGCCGCCGAAATCGGCAACGGTGAACAGGTTGACTTTGGGAAACTGGGCGGCGTACTTGGCCAGCACCTTCTGGTCGCGTGGGCGGTAGTAGTTTTTGGCGATGACCTCCTGCCCCGCCGGGCTGTAGAGGTATTGCAGGTAGGCCTTGGTCACGGCCTCGGTCTTGTGCTTGGCGACGTTCTTGTCCACCACCGCCACGGGCGGCTCGGCCAGCACACTGACGCTGGGCATGACGATCTCGAACTTGCCCCCGCCCGATTTGTCCTGGCCTAGCTCACGGGTCGCCAGCAGCGCCTCGTTTTCCCAGGCGATCAGCACGTCGCCGATGCCGCGCTCGACGAAGGTGGTGGTGCTGCCGCGCGCGCCCGAGTCGAGCACCGGCACGTTTTTGTACAGTTTGCTCACGAAGTCTTTGGCCTGCGCCTCGCCGCCCAGTTTGCGTTGCGCGTAGCCGTAGGCCGCCAGAAAGTTCCAGCGGGCGCCGCCGGAGGTTTTGGGATTGGGCGTGATCACCTGAACACCGCTCCTGATCAGGTCGGGCCAGTCCTTGATGCCCTTGGGGTTGCCCTTGCGCACCAGAAACACCACTGTGCTGGTGTAGGGCGTGCTGTTGTAAGCCAGTCTGCTCTGCCAGTCCTTGGCGATCAAGCCCTGAGCGGCAATCGCGTCGATGTCGGATGCCACCGCCAGCGTCACCACGTCGGCGTCCAGACCCTCGATTACGCTGCGGGCCTGCGCGCCGCTGCCGCCGTGAGAGCCGTTGATCCTGAGCGTGTCGCCGGGATGCTGCGAGGTCCACTGCTTGGTAAAGGCCGCGTCGATGGCCTGATACAGCTCGCGTGTGGGGTCATACGACACGTTCAGGATGCTCAGGCTGGCAGCGGCAGCGCTCGCCGGAGCGAGCAGGGCTAGGGTCAGCAGCAGCCCTCGGGGCGGGAGGCGGAGGCGGAAGCGTCCTGACTGGGAGATGGGCATGTGGACTCCGTTGAGACGGCTGATGTTGAAACGGTTGGGTTCTGGGACACTGTATTCTGAGACACTGTATTCTGGGATATGGTTTATGGGACACACCGAGAGGCCAGGGCTGCGGATGAACCCAGTTTCGGGCGCGTCTGTGAGTTAAACCTGCGAGTTGAGCCTGCGGAGTCGAACCGGACCTGCAAGGTCGGTCTCGCAGCTCTGGGTATTGTAGCGACAAGTTGATGAATTTTGTCAACTGCTCGGCGGGTATTCAGGATGATGGGACTCAGGATGACGGGGCTCAGGATGAAAGGATGGTGGCCTGGAGTCTAGCCGCGCAGCCGTGATGAAACAGTGAGCCTGTCAGCGCCGCACCTGGAGCGGCCCGGCCCCGAACAGGCCAGCCCGGACAGCCTGCCGCGCCCCGGCCAGCGCCACGTCCAGATCAGGCCCACGGTGGGCCGCCGCCCGCAGCCAGATCGCGCCGGACGCACTGAGGCCGGACGCCAGCACGCCGGGCACGGCAGGAAATTCTGAAACTGGAGTGTTGCCCACCCAGACGCCGGAAGCGCTGTACGCCCGCACGCCCAGCAGACCGGGAGCGTCCAGATGCTGTGTACGCGGTTGAATGTCCACCCGGTCCAGATGAATGCGCCGCCCGGCCCGCCAGACCTCCACATTGGACCTGTACCGTTCAAACCTGAGCCGTTCGCCCATCGCCACCCGGCCCACCGCCAGCGTTTCGGTCATGCCGAATTCGGCGCCCGCTTCCAGCTCGGCCCGCACCGTCTGAAGGAACCGGCTGCCCGCAAACGGAATGCTGCGCTCCGGGTAATATTCCAGCCGCCCGCCCGCCGCAACAGTGAAGCGGAGATCCTGCACCGCTTCTGATCCATGCGGCGAAGGCTGAATGCGCGTGGCCGACTGCGTGAGCAGTAGCACTCTGGCCCCCGGCCCCACCGACACCCGGATCTCGGCGTGGTCGCCGCCCAGCACGCCCCCGGTGGGGTTGACGATAAAGGCCGACAGCGTGCCACAAGGCAGCGCGAAGGGCCGGACGATCATCAGCGGGGCTTTTTGCAGGTCGCGGGTCAGGACGGTCTGGCCGCCGCGAAACTCGAATTCCAGATGCAGGACGCCGCTGCGGGTCGTCTGAAAGGCGCTGCTCTGAGAGGTCGTGGTCAGGAACTGACCTTCAGGCCCGAAACGATGGCGGGCACATCCTCGAACAGCAGTTCACGCCGTATCCAGGCCACGATGTCGGGCACCCCCGCGCCGCGTTTCAGGTCGCTGAACACGAAAGGCCGATCATTGCGCCGCGCCCTGGCGTCGCGGTCCATCACCTCCAGGTTCGCGCCCACATGGGGGGCCAGGTCCACCTTGTTGATCACCAGCAGATCGGAGGCCTGAATGCCGGGGCCACCCTTGCGCGGCACCTTCTCGCCGCCCGACACGTCGAGAATGAACAGCCAGGCGTCCACCAGTTCGGGCGAGAAGCTGCTCGCCAGATTGTCGCCGCCCGACTCGATGAAGATGATGTCCAGGCCGGGAAAGTCGTGTTCCAGCGCCTCCACGGCCTCCAGATTGAGAGAAGCGTCCTCGCGGATGGCGGTGTGCGGGCACCCCCCGGTCTGCACGCCCCGGATGCGCTCCGGCGGCAGTGCGGCGGCTCTGGTCAGGATCAGCTGGTCCTCGAAGGTGTAGATGTCGTTGGTGATGACGGCCAGTTGATAGCGGTCGCGCATCTCGCGGCACAGGGCTTCGAGCAGCGCGGTCTTGCCGCTGCCCACCGGGCCGCCGACGCCGATCTTCAGGGGGCCGGGGGAAGTTCGGGAAGAGGCCGTCATAGCCTTCCCATCATAGCCGCGCTGACTGGCTGAACGGGACTGGTTGAACGGTCTGGGCCTCGTCTGCTGGCGTCGCCCCTGCCCGGCTGACCTGGGCCGCCTGGGCGCTACGCTCGGCCAGCTTGGCGAAGACCTGGCGCAACTCCGGTGGCCGCTGTACGGTCACGGGGCAGTTTAGGCCCAGCAGCGCCGCCGCGAAGGGTTCCAGCCGCTCGCGCCGTGCCAGCAGCCGGGTCTGGCCGCTGGAAGGTGTCCCTGGGAGGGCCGAGAGGGTCACGCCCCAGGAGGCGAACTGCGGGCGCACCTGCTCCAGCGGGGCGTGCAGATGGACCTCCACCTCGAAACCGCCCAGGGCGTCTGGCAGGGTGGAGCGCAGGTGGGCCAGCGCGTCGAAGTCGGGGGGGCGGGTGTAATGACCCTCCAGCACGCTCAGCGCCTCCATCCGGTCCAGCCTGAAACTGCGAATGGCCCGCCGGGAGCGGCAGTGGCCCACCGCGTACCAGCGCCCGTACACATGCACCGTGCCGTAGACCTCCACCTCACGCTCGCTGCTGACCGCGCTGCGGGCCGTATAGCGAAAGGCCACAGGGTGCCCCGCCTCCATAGCAGCCAGAAGCTGTGAGAGCGCCGCAGCGTCGGCGGCCAGCACCCAGGGGGCCACGTCGAGCTGTACCGCGTCCTGGAGAGACTGTACCCGCTCACTCAGGGCGCGTGGCAGGGTGCGGGCCAGCTTGGCTGAGGCGCTCGCCGCCGCCGGGGTGAGCGCGTGAAGCCCCAGCAGCCGCAGCGCCCGCAGGCCCAGCGCCAGGCTCAGGGCCTCGTCGGCGCTGAACATCAGCGGTGGCAGCCGGAAGCCGGGTTTCAGGCGGTACGAGCCGCCCACCCCGCGCGTACTTTCCACCGGAATGCCCAGGTCTTGCAGCCGCGCCACATACCGCTGCACCGTGCGCGGGCTGACCTCCAGGCGGCGGCAGAGTTCCGGGCCGCTCATCCGTTCGCGCGACTGGAGCAGTTCCAGCACCGTGAGTACCCGCATGGAGGGGTCGTAGGTCATGTGCAGCCATTGTGCTCCAGATTGCCGCCAGGATCTGACGGGAATGGGGGATACAGTTTCAGGTGGAGGAACACCATGAACGAAGTTGCCCAGAACGAAATGCCCCAGAACGAAATGGCCCAGATCAGAGCCGTTACCGTGACCGAAACCGCCGTCCTGACGCCCGCCGACCTGCTGGCCCACTGGCAGGGCCACCGACGCCTGACGCGCCGGATCATCGAACAGTTTCCGGACGACCAGCTGTTCGGCTTTACGCTGGGCGGAATGCGTTCCTTCGGCATGCTGGGCTGGGAGTTGTATTCGGTGTCGGCCTACATGCTCGGTGGCCTGACGACAAACATCTGGGGTGAACCGAAGTGGGACGCCCAGCCGCCGCAGGAGCGGGCCGCGCTGCTCTCGGCCTGGGACGACCTGACCCGCCGCCTGGACGCCGGGTTACCAGCCGTGCCGCCCCAGCGTTACCACGAGGACAAGCCGCTGTTCTGGGGCACCATGCCCGCCCACGCCGCCGTGATGTACGCGGTGGACAACGAGATTCATCACCGGGGCCAGGGTTACGTGTACCTGCGCGCGCTGAACGTGGAGCCGGTTGCGTTCTGGGAGAGGTAGAGGGCGCCGTCTCTCAGGCAGGCAGGATCAGCCCCAGGCGGCGCACGCCCTCGCTGACGCGGCTGGGCGAGCACGCGGCGTAGCTCAGGCGAAGGTATTCGCCGCTCGGCTCCGCCGGAAAAGAACTGCTTCCGGCACTGATCTGTACCCCGGCCCGCAGCGCCTGGGCGGCGAATTCGTCTGCGCCAGACCCCTCCGGCAGCCGGAGCCACAGCACGAATCCTCCCTGCGGCACGTGCTCGGCCCTGATCTGGGGGCAGAATTCGGCCAGCGCCCGCAGCGCAGCGCCCTGACGGTCTCTGAGAGTCTCCTGAAGCCGCGACAGGTGTGCCCCCCAGCCGCGCGAGGTGACCACGTCCAGCGCCACCTCCTGCTGAAGCGCCGCCGGAAAGAAGTCTTCCACCGCTCGCGCCTCCTTCAGGCGCTGAAGCACCGGCCCGTGGGCGATCAGGGCAGCGATTCTCAGGCCAGCCGCCGTGACCTTGGTCAGCGAGCGCAGGTAGATCACCCGCCCCTCACCCTGGCTGACGAGTGTGGGCGGCGGGGGGCCGACGAAGTGCAGGTCGCGGGCGTAATCGTCCTCGATCACGAAGGCCCCGGCGCGTTCGGCGCTGTTCAGCACGGTGGCGCGGCGCTCTTGGGCCAGCACTGTGCCCGCCGGGTTGGCGTACAGTGGCTGGAGATACACGGCCCGCGCCCCGCTGCTCCGGAACGCCTGTTCCAGCAGATCGGGGCGAACGCCGTGCTGGTCGGTGGGCACCGGGACCAGGTGCAGTCCGGCCACGCGGGCGGCGGCCAGCACCCCGAAATAGGTCGGAGACTCGACCAGGACCGGCGCGCCCCTGGGCAGCAGCGAACGGAACACCGTCGAGATGGCCGCCTGCCCGCCCGGAACGATCACCACGTCCGAAGCGGTAAACCCCGGTCCGGCGCTGTGGGCAAACCAGGCCCGCAGCGCCTCCAGCCCTTCGGGTGGCAGCCTGGACCACACCCCGGGTCGCCGGGCCACCCGTCCCAGCGCCGCGTTCATCAGGCCCAGCGGCTGCAACGTCTCGTCGAGGTAGCCGTCGGCAAACGGCACGGTGTCGGCCAAGGGCGGACGAAACAGGTTCTGCACCGCCGCAGGCAGGGCGGGGCGGCTGTGCAGCGCGAGCGTCTGCCAGGTCACGTCGCTGCCCGGCCTGGTGCCTGGAAACGGGGCGGCAGCCGTGACGGCGAGGGTCCGGGCGACGAAGGTGCCCGCCCCTGGCCGCACCACCAGCGCCCCGGACCGGGCCAGCTCCCGAAGGGCCGCGCTCACCGTGACCGGACTGCTCGCGTAACGCTGTGTCAGTTCACGTACCGGCGGCAGGCGGTCTCCGGGCTGAAGGTCGGCGATTAGCCGTTCCAGTTGCAGAATCAGTCGCTGCCTGCTGCTGGGGCTTGCTTCGGGGCGGGTCATATCGTTATCATAGAACGTGAGCATCTACAGTAACGTTACCGAGCGAAGGACAGAAACAGTCGGCTGGTGGTGGGCGGCGCTCGGCGTGCTGATCTTCAGCTTCACTCTGCCGATGACCCGGCTGGCGGTGCCCGAGTTTGGCGGGCTGGCGGTGGGTTTTGGCCGCGCGGTGGTGGCCGGACTGCTGGCCGGGGGGCTGCTGCTCTGGCGGCGTGACCGGCTGCCCCTGCGGCGGCACTGGGCGGGGCTGGCACTGGTGGCCGGGGGCGTGGTATTCGGGTTCCCGGTGTTCACCTCGCTGGCGCTCAGGACGGTCCCGTCCATCCACGGGGCAGTGGTAATCGGCCTGCTGCCAGCGGCGACGGCCATCGCCGCCGTCCTGTTTGCCCGCGAGCGCCCTCGCCCGGTGTTCTGGCTGGTCTGCGGCCTGGGGGTGCTGGCGGTGCTGGTGTTCGCCCTGGTTAGCGGTGCGGGCCAGCTGCGTCCGGGCGACGTGTACATGCTGCTGGCGGTGATCTTCGCGGCGATCGGTTACGCCGAGGGCGGACGGCTGGCCCGCGAACTCGGCGGCTGGCGTGTCATCTGCTGGGCACTGGTGCTGGCGTTTCCGTTCTCGGTGGCCGCCCTGCTGTTCTCGCCCCTGCCGACGCACCTGCCCTCGGCCTCGGCGTGGCTGGCGTTTGCCTACATCTCGGTGTTCAGCATGCTGCTGGGCTTCTTTGCCTGGTACCGGGGTCTGGCGCTGGGCGGCATCGCCAGGGCTGGACAGATCCAGCTGGTACAACCGATCCTGACCGTCTTCTGGTCGGCGCTGCTGCTGCGAGAAGCCCTGGACGGGCGCACGCTGCTGGCCGCCGCACTGGTGTTTTCCTGCGCGGCCCTGAGCCGCTTTACCCGCTGATACGGATTCCGATTAAACAGTGATGTTCTGGTCATCCCGACCAAGCGGCGTAGTGTCCTTATGGGGCGGGCAAGCGTCCTCATGGGGCGGGCAAGCGTCGTCAACGGCGCTGTTCTGCCCAAGAAGGCTGCTCACGCCAAGAACGGGAGAAAGAAGAGAATACGGGTTCCAGAAACCTGACGGATTGGCCGGAATCCATATGAGCGGAAGCGGTACGTCTGTTCAGGACTGGAACAACCGCACCTCCAGGCCGGGTTGCTCCGCCGCCGCCACCTCCAGCACCGGGGCGAAGCTGCACAGATCAATCGGGGTTGCCTCCAGGGCGCGTGATACGCAGGCCGCCGCTTCGGTTTCCAGTCGGCTCACCACCCGCTGCGCGTCCAGGCCGCCGAGTTTCATCATGCGCGTCGCCGAAGTGGCGCGGCCCAGCAGCCAGCCGCTGACGAAGGCGGTGACCGCCGGGTGCTGACTGGCCCCCAGGCGGGCGGCGATCTGCCCGAAGACGGTGGCCTGATGGCGGGCGGGGGAGAAGTCTGACAGGTGTTCCGGCCAGAGCTTCAGGGCGGCCCGGTGCAGGTTGCGCCCGGTGCGCATGCTGGCGTTTCTCGGCCCGGACACGGGCTTGAGCAGGTCCAGCAGCTCATCCAGCTGTTGGAGATCCTGTCCGGCCCAGCTCAACGCGCAGGCGGGCGGGTCACACAGGCCCCAGCCCTGCTGCAATTGTCCGCGCAGGAAGGCGTGCAGATCGGCGGCAGTTTTAATCTCGCCCCTCTGCACCAGCGTCTCCAGCCCGTCGCTGAAGGCGTAGGCCCCGGCAGGAAAGGCGCTGTCGGCCAGGTGCAGCAGGCGCAGCAGAGCTTGAGTGTCGTTCACTCGTCGGCCCAGCTTGGGCGGCCCAGGAAGGGTCTGGATTCCCGCTGAAACTCAACCTTCAAGCGGGTCAGCAGCAGTTCCAGCGGCGCGTCCCAGAGGGCTAAATAGGCGTCTTGATCCTCAATAAAATCGCGGTGCAGGTTGCCGATGGCGTGCGCCACCTTCACCGCCTGCGCCGTGTTCGTGGGCCGGATGACCGCCACCTCTTCCGGGGCCGCCGAGACGACGTAAGCCGCGCCGCCGCGCCGCTCCAGCAGCGTACCGGGAGCCAGGTACGTTCCAGTCGGGAAGGCCAGCAGCAGTTCTGCACTGTCCGGGGCGGTCAATCGGCGGCGCACCCGGCGGCGGTCCAGCGCAGTCATCGGCACCCAGACAGTGGTCGGCGCGTTGATCTCCGGTGGCCGGGCAGATTCCAGCGGCAGGCGCAGGTTGGCGAGTTTCACCTACTCGCCCCGCACGAAGCGGTACCACTCCGCCACGCCCTCCCCCGTTTTGCTGCTGACCTCAATCACCCGCACCCCAGGCCGCGCCCGGTCTATGTTTTCCAGCGCCAGGGCGCGGTCGTAGCCCACAGCGTCTGCAATGTCCATCTTGGTCACCACCACCACGTCGGCGGTGTTGAAGATGGTCGGGTACTTGAGCGGCTTGTCCTCGCCCTCGGTCACGCTCAGCAGCACCGCCCGCGCCGATTCGCCCAGGTCGTAACTCGCCGGGCACACCAGATTGCCCACGTTCTCCAGCAGCAGCACGTCGAGGTTGCCCAGGTCGAAGCGCGGCAGCACGGCCCCGATCATCGCGGCGTCGAGGTGGCAGACGGTGCCGGTCACGATCTGCTCGGCCTGCACCCCGTGCTGCCGCAGCCGAACGGCGTCGTTCTCCGTGGCGAGGTCGCCCACCGCCACGGCCAGCCGCGTGCTGCCGCCCAGGTCTTTCAGCGTGCGTTCCAGTAGCGCCGTCTTGCCTGCGCCGGGGCTGGAGGCCAGGTTCAGCACCCGGAGATGGTGCTGGGCGAAGAGCAGGCGATTGCGGGAGGCCTGCTCGTCGTTGGCCTTCAGGATGTTCTGGCGCACGGTCACGATTCTGGGAACCACGATGCGGGGGGTGGTGATGGTCACGGCTGGTCCTTGAATGGGTTGTACATCGGCACGCCAAACAGACCGAAATCGGCAGTATTGCGTGTCACGACGGTCAGACCATGATGAAGGGCAGTGGCCGCGATCAGGCCATCCATTGCAGGGAGTTGACCCAGCTTGCGTCCCGTCGCCACGACCATGTGCGCCCAGGTTGACATCACTTCATCGTCGAGGACCAGGAAACGGCTGCCGAACCGTGCATAAACGTCGTGTTCAAGCCAGTATCCGAGTTGGGCACGCTTGATTGGATCGTCGGCTGAGGCAATGCCGCGTCTGACCTCACCCAGAGTCACCACGCTGATGAACATGTCTATGAGTGGCACTCTTTGCATAAACGTCACGTATTCGACTGGCAGCCTGGGCTTGCTGCTCTGGCTCAGAATGTCAGTGTCGAGCAGGTACTGTGACCTAGCCAAGATTGACTTAGCCAAGATCGACTTCTCGAATACCCTCGCGGCTACGTTCAATATCCAGCTCGAAATCTTCAAACTTTGGGGCAGTGCGAATCAATTCATAAGCACTCAGGCCATCGCCATTCAGCGCGTCCCACTTCTCGGCACTCACCACCACCACCGCATCTTTACCACGCCTGGTCACCCGTTGAGGTTGCCCATTCATGGCCTGATCGACCACCTGCGAGAACCTGGCCTTGGCTTCTTCCAGCCGCCAGATGTGCGGAACATCCGATTTGCGAACGGTCATGGCTTCACCTCCCCAGGCATTCTAACTGGTCAGCTAACCAGTTGAAGTCGGGCAGATTGCATTTCAGGCCAGCTCCAGCCCGTCCAGTTCCAGCCCGTCCAATTCCAGCCCGTCCAATTCCAGCTCGTCGCCCTGCAACAGCTGGGGTGTGGGCGCGTCGCAGTTTGGGCAGCGCAGGCCGCGTTGCAACTCCAGTTCAACTCGCCCATGCAGCGGGCACAGGCCCACGCCGGGCACCAGTTGAATGCTCAGGTGTGCGCCCGCCAGCAGGGTGCCCTCGGCGCAGGCGGGAAAGGCGGCGTGCAGCGCTTCCGGCACCACCGCCGACCACTGTCCGATGCGGACTGTCAGGGCGAGGATCCTGCCGCCGCCGTGTTCGAGCGCCACGGTTTCGGCCACGCGGATCAGGTCGAGGGCGACGCTGGCTTCATGCATGGCCCTGAACCCCCGCCCCCTACCGAACGTCCTCGTAGATTTCATTCAGAGAAAGGGCTGCATTCATAGAGGGCAGCGGAACCGTCTCGTCGCCGCTGTATTCACGCATCTCCCAGCCCGTTTCCGCCCGCGCATATACGTACACCCGGCGCTCGGCCTGCTCGACCAGCACGTAAGTCTGGAGGCTGGGCAGCGCGGTATAGGCGTGATATTTGGCGTTGTGATCGGTGTGCGCCGTGCTTTTGGACAGGACTTCCACCAGGGTGCTGGGGGCCACCTTGAATTTCGCGTCGTCCTCTCTTGGTTCGTAGGTCACGAGCACGTCCGGGTAGTAGTAGGTTCGCCGGTCTGCACCCGTCACGCGCATGTCGGAGGCATAGGCGAAGCAGCCCTGCCGCCGCGCCAGCAGCCTGAGCGCAGCAAAAATGTTCCCGGCGATGGTGGCGTGGGCATCCGTCGTGCCCGCCTGAGCGTGCAGCGGATACACGAAGCCGTTGACGTACTCGCGCTTGACCGGGCTGGTTTCCTCGGTTCGCAGGTATTCGTCAACGCTCATGGCCCGGAAGGCACTGTCCGTCATGCTTCATGGTAGCCCAGGTTTCAGAACCCAGAGTATTTGTAAGCCATCGGCAGGGTCTCAGTCACCCGGATCAGGTAGAGGGCCACGCTGGGCTTCATGTATAGAACTCGGAGCTACCTGATGGTCTTCAGCCAGGTCTGATACTGCCGGATTTCTCCGGTCTGGGCGGCGATGATCTGAAGGCTCAGGGATTTGACGGCTGCGTTCTGGCTGTGCCCCGGCGCGAGTTGGCTCATGGCCACCGCCCCCTGATGGTGGGGAATCATCTCGGTCAGGAACCAGCGGTCCGTGCTCATGCCCGCTGCCGGGGCCGTCAGCTTTACGACGGGCGTATACGCGGGCTGGTTCCACTGCCTGAGCCAGCCCTTCATCAGCGCGATTTCCCGTGTCTGGTCGGTGATGACCGCCGCTGCCGCCGCTTTTATCTTCCCCACTTGTCCCTTCTGTACCTCAAGGCGGGCCATCGCCACGGCTGCCGCGTGGTGATCCATCATGGCCTTCGACCAGGCGACATCGAACGCCTGACCCTTCAGGCCGCGAAGCTGGGTCACCATCGAGGTCTGCATTCCCGGCATGGACATGCTGGCCTGCGCCTGCCCCAGCGTAAAGAAGGCGACCAGACCAGTGTTCAGGAGGCGAATGGCTCGCCAGACTCGCGGATTCTGCCCGAGGCCCAGGCGATCTGTATCGGCGTTCAATTTCATGTTCAGAGCCTAGACCCCTGGGGGGAGGGTGTCAAGAAGAAACGTCCTTATACGTCGTGTATCTGCGGCAATTTATGGAGGCGTTCTGCTGACCCACCCTCTGGGGATATCGGAATATTTCGATATCTAGAACAGGAAATACTTCTGCGTCATCGGCAGCGTCTCGGCAGGCTCACAACTCACGATCTCGCCGTCCACCCTCACCTCATAGGTCTCGGCGTTCACCTGAATATCGGGCGCGGCGTCGTTCAGAATCATGTCCTTCTTGCCGATGCTGCGCGTGTTGGCAACAGCGCTGTAGCGGCGGCCCAGGCTCGGCAGATTGCCCTCCCGCAGGCTCACGCCCGACACGAAATGCAGGCAGGTGGCGTCTATTCCGCCGCCAAACGCCGCGAACATCGGGCGGGTGTACACCGGCTGCGGCGTGGGGATGCTCGCGCCGGGGTCACCCATCTGCGCGGCCACCACGAAGCCGCCCTTGATCACCAGCTGCGGCTTGACCCCGAAGAAGGCGGGCTTCCAGAGAACCAAATCGGCCAGCTTGCCCACTTCCACGCTGCCCACCTCGCGGGAAATGCCGTGGGCAATCGCCGGGTTGATGGTGTACTTGGCGATGAAGCGTCTGGCCCGCAGGTTGTCGGCAGTCCCGAACGGTTCGTGTTCAAGCGCGCCGCGTTGCACCTTCATCTTGTGGGCGGTCTGCCAGGTGCGGGTGATCACCTCGCCCACCCGCCCCATCGCCTGACTGTCGCTGCTCATCATGGAAAACACGCCCAGGTCGTGCAGCACGTCCTCGGCGGCGATGGTTTCGGGGCGGATGCGGCTCTCGGCAAACGAGACGTCTTCGGGAATACGCGGCGACAGGTGGTGGCAGACCATCAGCATGTCGAGGTGCTCGTGGATGGTGTTGACCGTGAAGGGCATGGTCGGATTTGTAGAGCTGGGCAACACGTTCGGCAGCCCCGCCACCCGGATGATGTCGGGCGCGTGCCCGCCGCCCGCGCCCTCGGTGTGAAAGGTGTGGATGGTGCGCCCCGCAAAGGCCCGGATGCTGTCTTCCACGAAGCCGGACTCGTTGAGCGTGTCGGTGTGGATGGCCACCTGCACGTCGTACTCGTCGGCCACGCTCAGGGCCGCGTCGATGGCCGCCGGGGTGGTGCCCCAGTCCTCGTGCAGCTTGAGGCCCAGCGCCCCGGCGCGAATCTGCTCGGCCAGCGGTGCCCGCGTGCTCGCATTTCCCTTGCCCAGCAGCCCGAAGTTCAGCGGCAGTCCGCTCAGGCTTTCCAGCATGCGGTGGATGTTCCACTCGCCCGGCGTGCAGGTGGTCGCGCTGGTGCCCGCCGTGGGGCCGGTGCCGCCGCCGATCATGGTGGTCACGCCCGATTCCAGCGCGGTCCAGGCCTGCTGCGGCGCGATGAAATGAATGTGCGTATCGACGCCCCCGGCGGTCAGGATGTGCCCCTCGCCCGCGATGATCTCGGTAGCGGCCCCGATGGTCAGCCCCGGCGTCACGCCGTCCTGAATGCCCGGATTGCCCGCCTTGCCGATGGCCCAGATGCGCCCGTCGCGTATTCCGACGTCGGCCTTCACCACGCCCCAGTGATCGAGAATAATGGCGTTGGTGATGACCAGATCGGGCACATCGTCGGCTCTGATGGCGGTGCTGCTCTGGCCCAGCCCGTCGCGGATCACCTTGCCGCCGCCGAACTTCACCTCCTCGCCGTAGGTGGTGTGGTCGTGCTCGATCTGAATCAGCAGATCGGTGTCGGCCAGCCGCACCCGGTCGCCGGTGGTGGGGCCGTAGAGGTCGGCGTACTGGCGGCGCGTGAGCTTCATGGGGCCTCCGGTGCTTGTGGTGTGTGGCCTGTGGCCTGCGGGAAAAGATGGAATACGCAGCCTGGTCTGGCCGTTCCCACACGCCACACGCTACGAGCCACGCGCCGCGCCGCCGAACCCGGCGGCCTCTGCCCGTTCCAGCGCTGCTTCCTTCATGCCCGCCGCGTCTAGCTCGCCACTTACCAGCGCGTTCATGCCGTAGACCGTCCGGCTGCCGCCCAGTGCTACCAGTTGTACGTCGCGTTCTTCCCCAGGCTCAAACCTCAAAGCCGTGCCAGCAGCGATGTTCAGCCGCATGCCGTAGGCTGCCTCGCGGTCAAACGCCAGCGCCCCGTTCACCTCGAAAAAGTGAAAATGGCTGCCCACCTGAATGGGCCTGTCGGCGGTGTTGGCGACCCGCACGGTTGCCGTCTCGCGCCCCACGTTCAGCTCGATCTCGCCGTCTTGCAGCAGGTATTCGCCAGCAATACGTTCGCTCTGGCCGCCGCGCACCGGGTCGTGGATGGTCACCAGCTTGGTGCCGTCCGGAAACGTTCCCTCGATCTGGATGTCGTGCAGCATTTCCGGCACGCCGTCCATCACGTCTTCGGCGCTCAGGATGGTCGCGCCCCAGCCCATCAGGTCCTGCACCGATCTCCCGTCGCGGATGCCTTCCAGCACCTCGGCGGTGATCAGGGCCACGGCCTCGGGGTAGTTCAGCTTCAGGCCCCGGCCCCGGCGTCTGCGGGCCAGCTCGGCGGCGGTGAAGATCAGCAGCTTGTCACGTTCCCGCTCGGTCAGTTGCATGTCTGGTGGCCTCCCGAACTGCACAATTCTGGAGGATATTTTGACACATGGGTCAAGGGGCGGTTTGCAGGTGCTATCTGGCGACGAAACGGCCCTGTTTCACATCGAGTTTGGGCATGTCGGGCAGGACTTTGCCGCCATACTTCAGCCGATCAATGTTGCCATGCTGGTCCCAGCCGTAAACCATGTTGCCGTCCTTCACGCCGCTGTCACTGGGTAGCACGGCCAGATACATGCCTGCCGCTTTGCCTTTCAGGGCCGGCAACCTGTTCTCCGCCGTATGGGGGTCCAGCACCAGATCGCGCAGCACGGTCCAGTGATTGAGCCGCAGCGAGAGGGGGTGTGCGCGGTCGTCGGCAGAGGTCGAACCGGGCGTTTGCGGCACCACTTCCACCTTCCTGTGTACCGTTTCTCGGGGAAGATTTGTGGCGTCAATGTATCTCCCGGGCTTGACCTGGAACACGGTCATATCGGTATAGCGCCGCTGCACGCCCGTGCACTGCTGAAAGTTGTTGAGTCCGGGCAGTGTGGTACTCCGGGCTGGCAGCACTGGCCCGGAGATGACCTTGACGTTCGCATAGAACTCCCAGGTGCCAGGGCAAACGATGTCGCTGCGCATCTCTGTGATCAACCAGCGTTCCTGATAACGGTAGCTGCCGGGCACCGTCCGGACCTGATTGGCGCTCAGGTTCTCGGTGATCTCGCTGGCTACATCCTTGGTCTGGACCGAAGCGTCGTGCGGTGTGATCAACGCGTAATAGATGGTTTTGGTGCCCCTGGGATACGTCAGCGTGGCGGTCTGATAGATGCCGCGCGGGGCGTTCGTGTCTGTATTCAGCGCTTTCAGGTCGTTCAGCGTGAGGGTGTCTCCCGTGAACTGAAGACCTTCGCTCGGCGGCGTCCATTCGCGCTGCACGTACCCGTATCCGGCCCAGCCGCCGCCGCCCAGCAGCACCGCGCCCAGCACCAGCCAGCCTGCTCTGTGGGTGAAGGCGTGCCGCAGCAGACCTCTGTTCGTGGGGGCCGGGTCGCCCATCGCCTGCACCGCCAGATACTCGGCCTCCTCGGTGGGGTGCCCGGCGGCGCGCAGAACATTGATCCGCTCGACCAGGTGCGTCCTCAGCTCGGCGGCCACGTCCAGGCGCTCGGTCTTCGGCAGGCCCACGGTGGCCCGGTGGATGTACTGCTGCATGTTCAGCGGGCGGCGGGCGAACAGTCGGCGGCGGGTCATGCCAGCCTGCTGGTCAGCAGGGCGTCCACGGCCCCGCGCAGGCCCTGCCATTCGCTGCGTTTGCTGGTCAGGGCGCTCAGGCCGCTGTCGGTCAGGTGGTACACCTTGCGCGGCGCGCCGCCCTGGGTGCTCGGCTGCCACTCGCTGTCGATCCAGCCCGCCCGCACCAGTCGGTGCAGCGCCGGGTACAGGCTGCCCTCTTTCATGTCGAACAGACCGCCGCTTCTGGCCTCGATGTGTTCCAGAATCTCCAGGCCGTAACGCGGACGGTCCTGCAACGCGGCCAGCAGCACGAGGTCCAGCGTTCCCGATTTGAGCGGATTCATACGGTCTCTACCATGCTCTACAAAATAGTGGTTGACAAGATACTTGTCAAGCATGGTAGCGGAGCGGCAGAAGATATCGGCTCAATCTTCTTAAGACAATCGGGCGGTGCACCGCGCCCAGAGCGGTTACCCTGCCCGTATGCCCACGCCGCCCCCGACTGCTACTCGCCCCAACCTCGGCCTGGTCTGCATCACCTCCGGGCCGGAAGTGCGCTTCAGGACCATCACCCGCACCCGTTACCTGAGCTTCCCTAAGGAGGAGCGCGTCGCCGTGCTGCAAGGGCTGTATGCCGACAACATTGCGCGGCTGGCGGCTGCTGCGGCCTACTGCGCGTCTCACGGCATCCGGCTGTATCGCCTGTCGGCGGGCCTGTTCCCGATGCTCGACCTGGAGGGCGACGAAAGCGGGCAACAGGTGCTGGAAGGTCTGAGCACGGAGCTTCGCGCCGCCGGAGACGCCTTTACTACCGCTGGAATCCGGGTGCTGGTGCATCCCGACCAGTTCATCGTGCTCAATTCCGAGAGCATTGACGTGGTGCGGCGGGCGCTGTACGCGCTGTCGTTTCACGGCCTTGTGATGGACATGCTGGGCTTTTCCCGCACGCCCTGGAACACGATTCTGCTGCACGGCGGCAAGGGCGGGCGGCCCGCCGAGCTGACCGCCATTATTCCCACACTGCCCGACGCGGTGCGCCTGCGCCTGGCGCTGGAAAACGACGAGCGTGCCTACGGCCCCGCCGAGCTGCTTCCGGTGTGCCGGGCCGCAGGCGTGCCCCTGATCTTCGACGCCCATCACCATGTGGTGCGCGAGAAGCTGGAATCGCAGAACGACCCCAGCGTGCGCCACTTCGTGCTGGCCGCCCGCGCCACCTGGACCCCGCCCGAGTGGCAGGTGGTGCATCTCTCAAATGGAATTGACGGCCCGCAGGACCGCCGCCATACCGACCTGATCGCGCACTTCCCGGACGCCTACCGCGACGTGCCCTGGATAGAGGTCGAGGCCAAGGGCAAGGAACTGGCGCTGACGGGGCTGAAGGCTTTGATCTAAAAATGTGCCCTCCGATTGCTCGGGGGCACACTCATTTCTCTGGAGGCGCTGACCGGATTTGAACCGGTGGTGGAGGTTTTGCAGACCTCTGCCTTACCGCTTGGCTACAGCGCCCTTCCGGCGGGCGTTCCTGCGTGCTGCTGCCAGCGGCGAGAATACTAGCACGCCTCAGCCCGGCACTGTCAAAAACGGCGCGGCTCAATGCCCGCTCAAGGCCGACTGGGCGGCACGGGTCTACTCTGGACGCATGACCGAAGCCGCAGCCCAACAGTCGGAAGTTCGCAACAACCGGGAAGCGGGCCGCTATGAGCTGTCCACGCCGCAGGGCCTGGCGTTTGCCGAGTATCGCCCGGCGGGCCAGGCCGTGCTGTTCACGCATACCGAGGTGCCGGAAGCGCTCGAAGGCCAGGGCATCGGCTCGCGGCTGGTGAAGGCCGCGCTGGACGACGCCCGGACGCAGGGAATGCAAGTCATTCCGATGTGCCCGTTCGTGGCGTCGTACATCCGGGAACACCGCGAGTATCTGGAGCTGGTGGACCCGGCCCAGCGGGGCGCCGTCGGGCTGTAACGTCGGGTCAGCAGGCGGATGAAACATCACGGCGCGTCTATCTTGCGTATCAAGCTACTTTGTATACCAGGCTACCTTGCATATCAAGCTACCTTGCATCATACTGATCTCGTGAATCCGCTCAAATCCGGCACGCTCGATCTGGCGCTGCTCTCTGCCCTCGATGGACCACCGCGCTATGGTCTGGAGATCCTGCACCATGTCAACGGGCGCAGCGGTGGCCTGTTTGACATGAAGGAGGGCAGCCTGTATCCGGCGCTGCACCGGCTGGTCAAGGCGGGCTGGATCGACAGCGAGTGGCGGGAGAGCGACCGGGGCGGTGCGCCGCGCAAGTACTACCACCTGACCGACGACGGGCTGGCGGCGCTGGCCTCCAAGAAGGCCGAGTGGCGCACTCTGCGCGGAGCTTTGGACGCGCTGCTGCTGCGCCATGTGGGTGCTGGTAGGCGCGCATGACCCGGCATACGGCGAAACGCCCGGCCCGCGTGCTGAGCCTGAACACCTATGTTCACCGGGCCACCGTGGGCCTGCCCAGAGCCGAGCGCCTGGACGCCGCCGCCGAGCTGCGCGCACACCTGCTGGAGCGTGTGGCCGAGCTGGAGGGGCAGGGGTACGCCCACGACGAGGCCGAACATCTGGCGGTGCGCGGCATGGGCGACCCGGTGGTAACCAACCGGCAGCTGCTGGGACACTTTTTCACCACGCCTGTAGGGTGGGCTTGCGTAAGCTTGTTGTTGGCGGGAATCATTGGCTGGCAGGTCGCTTCCCAGCCGAAGACCAGCGTGCGGGTCACCGGCCTCGATGATTTCTCATTGACACTCTTGCTGAAAGGTGGAACGCTCCCTACCGACTACCTTCATCTGAGTTTTGACGTGCCCCGTGGCACCCGCTTTCTGAAAGTGATCTGGATGAATCCTGGGCGAGTGCAAGAGAGTGTATTGCCTGTCGTTGGCAGCCATATCTCGGGCTACGTCAGTCTGCCTACATGGCGACCCTGGTGGAAAAGCCGCTCGCCACTTCCGTACGCCGACCTACCCTGGAGCAAGACTTGTCATGCCGAACAACCTTTTCACTTGTCGCTTGAAGCCCAAACCTCCACAGGTCAAAGCCAGCGCCTCCCGAAGCCGGAAGGCGGCAACCTGAACGGATTGCTGTGGTGCAGTGGAATTCCGTCGGAAGTCGGTACTGCGAACGCCTGGTGGACGACGGACAACTTTTCAGCCTCCGCCGCGACTCCTGGTCTCTCCCTCAGAGCAGTAAAGCTTGATCATTGGACACCCCTAATGGGTGTTGGACATCCACGGGCAAATGGAGCGGTGACCGACGGTGGGGTGCTGTTAGTTCTTCCATCTGACAAAGCACGGGAGCAGCTGCCTACCCCCAATTACATCTTGACTGCTGACAATTTCTTTAACGAATGGAAATTGACACGGCCCTGAAGATAATATCAGCCTGCCAACCTGCACTGGCAGGCTGTCTCACTTAAATCCCGTTTACTTCAGGCGCTCGTAGGCCCAGGCCAGCATCTGCTCGGTGGTGTCCCAGCCCACGCAGGCGTCGGTGACGCTCACGCCGTATTGCAGCTGCGACAGGTCGGTGGGAATGCTCTGCTTGCCCGCCCGGAGGTTGCTTTCGACCATCAGGCCCTTCAGGCGGGTGTCGCCGCCGACCCGCTGGAAGATCACGTCGTGCCAGGCGTCGAGCTGATTTTCGTGCACGTAGCCGCTGTTGTGGTGGCTGCAATCGACGATCAGCGCCGGGGCCACGCCCGCCTTGGTCAGCATCTCACTGGCCTTCTCCACATGCTCGTAGCCGTAATTGGGACCGTCCACGCCGCCGCGCAGGATGATGTGCCCGTAGCCGTTGCCGCGCGTGCTGACCACGGCAGCCTGCCCGTCGTCGGTGATGCCCAGAAAGGTGTGCGCCCCGCGCGCGCTCAGAATGGCGTCCACGGCCAGCTTCACACTGCCACCAGTTCCGTTCTTGAAGCCGACAGGCGCGGACACGCCGCTGACCATCGCCCGGTGCGTCTGAGACTCGGTGGTGCGCGCCCCAATGGCCCCCCAGCTCAGCTGATCGTCGATGTACTGCGGCACGAAGGGGTCCAGCAGCTCGGTGCCCAGCGGCATGCCCAGGCCGTTGATGTTCAGCATCAGCTCACGGGTCTTGTGCAGGCCCAGGTTGAAATCGTTCTGGCCGTTCATGTCGGGGTCGTTCAGGTAGCCTCTCCAGCCCACCGTGGTGCGGGGCTTGTCGGGGTACACCCGCATGATGATCTCCAAGCGGTCTGCGTACCTGCGGCGCAGCTCCAGCAGGCGTCCCGCGTATTCCAGCGCCTGCGCCTCGTCGTGGATGCTGCACGGCCCGATGATGATCAGCAGGCGCGGGTCGCTGCCGTCCAGAATGTTTTTGATGGCCGTGCGCGCCGCCTGCACCGTGGCGTGCGCAGCCTCGGTGTTGGGCAGCTCGCGTTTCATGCTGCGCGGCGTGGCCAGGGGCTGGAACCCGGTGACGTTCAGGTTTTCGGTGGCCTCGATCTGTTGCTTAATAGGTGTGGCGGTCATGGGGTAACTCCTGCGCCAGATGGGCAAAAAAACACCGCCCGGTGGCGTTCCGGGCGGTGAGATGCGGC
>JANXWI010000194.1 GCA_025351205.1 Deinococcus sp. | reverse complement strand
GAACGATGGGCCGACGGTCCCGGTCGGGCTCGGCACGGCGCAGAATCTCGTGGGTCAGGGGCGGCACGTCGCCTTCCCCGGCGATCAGAAAGCGCATGGCGGCGGCGGCCGGGCTGTCCTCGCTCCACTGGAAGTACACCTGGGGCGGGGCACCTTTGCCCCGGAGATGCAGCAGCAAGGCCGCGATGGTATTGGGGACGCTGGATCCCCTGGCGCGCAGAATCTGATACTCCCCCACCTGATGACCACTGACCTCGACCACATCATCGAATTCGGAGGCATCGTCGATCTGCACCTCCAAGAACATGAAGGGTTCGTCGTCCGGCAGGTGGGCCATCTGCCGGGCCTGAAGTTCCTTCTTGTGGTACTCGCTTGCCGTGTTGCTGTCCGGGTCGTGAGCGACGAAGCGCAGGGGCCGGATGGGAAAGGCCTTGAGCATGCTGACGGCCGAATCGTCGAGTTCTACGCTGCTGACCCGCAGTTCGAAGGAGCGCAGGACCCGCGAGGCCACGCCTACCGCCAGGATCAGCAGAATGAACACCGAGGCGATGACCAGGCCCTCGGGCCGCTGAATCACGTTGGCCACCGTGGTGTACGCGAAGACCAGGGCGATGATCACGAACCCAGCGAAGGAGCGTTGCCGCTTGCGGCGGGCCGAGATGGCGACCGCCACTGCAGCCGAAGTCATCAGGACCAGGACCCCGGTCGCGTAGGCGCCGCCCTGGGCATCGACGTTGGCCTTGAAAAACAGAGTGACGAACACAGCGATCAGGGTGTAGATCAGGACCAGCGGTCGGCTGGCGTTGCTCCACTCGGGGGCCATGCCGTAGCGTGGCAGGAAGCGGGGCACGATGTTCACCAGGCCCGCCATCGCCGACGCGCCAGCGAACCACAGGATGAAGATGGTGCTGAAATCGTAGATGGTTCCGAAGGTATTCCCGAATCGCTGGTGCGCCATGTAGGCCAGCGCACGCCCGTTGGCGGAACCCGACGGCTTGTCGACGCTCACGCTGGGGTTCTCCGAACCGGGCGTGATGGTGACCGTCAACGGAACCGTCTGACCGCCAACCTTTGCGGGCACGGTAAACGTCCCTTTCGCTTCTGCGGGCAGCTTCAGAGTGTAGGTCTGCTGCGGCGCGTTCTGGTCGTCGAGACCCACATTGATGCTCGCCGTCCCCTTCTTCAAATCTCCGGCATTCACTGTTCGTGTGGTGTTGGTTGCGGGCCAGAAGGCCGGAGGCGGGATCAAGAAGGTGGTGACCAGACTGCTCGTCACGAGAAAGACGCTCATGATTACTGCGGCGCTCGTCAGCAGCCGCTGGGTGTTGCGAATTCGGCCTAGGGGTGATCTGGGCTCGTCACCTCGCTTTCCGCTGACCTGCGGCATGACCGACACGCCAGTCTCGAATCCGGACAGGCCCAGCGCCAGCTTCGGGAACACCAGCAGCGAGACGCCGACCAGCGCCAGCACGGAGCCGTGCTGTACGAACAGCGCCTGCTTCCAGTTCTGAAAGTACACGGCGCTGCCGAACACGTCGAGCAGCGAGCGCCCGATCACCACCGCGTTCAGCGCCAGGTACACGCCGACCAGCACCACAGCGATACCGATCGCTTCTTTAAACCCACGCAGAAAGACCGCGCCTAGCAGCAAGACCAGCGCCAGGGTGACTGGAACCTGCTGACCGGAGAGAAAGCGGTTGAACAGCGGGTTCTCGATCAGGTGGGCGCTGGCGTCGGCGGCAGAGAGCGTGATGGTGATGATGAAATCTGTGGCGAGGAAGCCCAGCAGGGCGAGAACGAGCAGTTTGCCCGGCCAGTAGCTCAGCAACCGCTCCAACATCGAGACCGAGCCCTCGCCGTAAGGGCTTTCCTGCGCCACCCTGGAGTACACCGGGAGTGCTCCGAACAGGGTCAGGGCTACCAGCACCAGCGTGGCCAGCGGTGACACTGCTCCGGCCGCCAGCGCCGCGATGCCCGGCTGGTAGCCGAGCGTCGAGAAGTAGTCCACGCCGGTCAGACACATCACCTGCCACCACGAATGCGTCTTGTGGCCCGCTTTGGCCTCGCCACTCTCCATCATCCACTGCGAAAGTCGGGACGGTAAACGGCCAGCGGAACGAGCCCTCTGGGTGGTCATCTGGCCCGTCCGGTGAATGATCGGGGAATGAAGAGAGGGGTTGGGATTTCGCACATCACTCTAGAATGAACGTCCACTTGTCCGGTTCCTACTGGTCAATCGGCCAGGGAGGTAATCGGCTCGTTTCGCTTCTGCGTAAGACGGACGAAGCGAAGCAGTACCGGGCTGAGCAAGCTGGCGAAGTCTCCAGATCAGGTCGAGAGCACCCTCCGGTGATCCTCTGAGAGCCGAAGTGAAATCATCTCTGTTGCCGCTTGACGGAGGAGAACACCCGGCCTACATTCATTGGGGATTTGTAAATACTATGCACATCGCACGTTTTGAAAACACCAGAAGCGGGTCTGTGGGCGTTTGGGCGCCACTGTCGGTATCTGCGTTCCAGCCCACCGCTTTGAGCCTTGAAGGAGGTGAAGGTCATTCACACCACTGAGCATCCGACGTCCGCTGAACCGCCCAGTCCCCGCGCTGCCAACGCCCGGGGCACCGACCTCCCTCCTCCGATAAGGGACTGACGCCTGGTCGCTGGCACCCTCCCCGAGGCGTTGCCATGAAACGAACTTTTCCTTCACTCGGCGCAGTCAGCGTACGCGGGTACTTCTCCCGCTGGGACCTGATCGCCGTTCCCCTGATTCTCGGGGCGCTGCTGATGCTGGCACTTGCCTTTCAAGGGTCACGTGAGCCCTTTTCTGCAGGGACGCCTGACCTGACCGTCAGCCTCGACCCCCGCTTCCTGCCGTACTATGGGCTGCGGAGCTTCGTGCGGATGCTGCTGGCGGTCTGCTTTTCACTGCTCTTCACTTTCACCTACGCCACACTCGCGGCCAGATCCAGACGGGCTGAGAAGGTCATGATTCCGGTGCTCGATTTTCTTCAGAGTCTGCCGATCCTGGGCTTCCTGACAGTCACCACCACCATCTTCCTGGGACTGTTCCAGGGCAGTGCTCTCGGCCTGGAGGCCGCGAGCATCTTCGCCATCTTCACCTCTCAGGTCTGGAACATGGCTTTCAGCTTCTATTACTCGCTGACCACCATTCCTGGAGAGCTGAACGAGGCCGCCGCGCAGATGCGCCTGTCCGGCTGGCAGAAGTACTGGAAGCTCGAAGTGCCCTTTGCCACGCCCTCGCTGCTGTGGAACACCATGATGAGCGTCTCGGGCGGCTGGTTCTTCGTGGTCGCCTCCGAAGTGATCAGCGTGGTTGGGTGGGATAAGAGCCAGTTCCTGCCTGGAATCGGAGCGTACATCGGACGGGCCATCCAGGAAGCCGATGTTCCGGCCATGGTCTACGCGGGCGCCACCCTGCTGGTCATCGTGTTGATCTACGACCAGTTGCTGTTCCGGCCCATCGTGGCCTGGGCCGAGAAATTCAAGTTCGAGCAGAGCGAATCCGCAGACACTGCCCAGTCCTGGATGCTGACCCTGATGCAGCGCGCCCGGCTGGTGCAGGCCCTCGGCAAGCTTCCAGCGGCAGGGTGGGAACGCCTGTCGCTCTCCACCAGCCGGAAAAACCGTCCGGGGCGCCCGCTCGAGCAGGCGGTACCGCTGGGCAGGCAGCGGGTCCAGGACCGTGGCTGGAACGCCGTGATCGTGATGACCACAGCGGGGCTCCTGTACCTGCTGGCGACGTTCATGTTCGGTCACTCGTTGGGGGTCCGGTCAGGCCGACTCCTGGGACCCAACGTCAATTTCAACAGCCGTTTCGATCCAGCGTTAACACAACGGTTCAGAGCGCTGAACGTGCAGGTGGGTGCGGATCAGACCGTCTGGCTGTCCTCGGTATGCAGCGCCAGCCAGGGTGGTCGGCAGGTTTCCGACGGACTCTCTGCCGCCATGACTCAGGCAGGAATTCTGAAGAACGAGACGCTGTCCCGACGTTGTGCCGCCCATCTCGCTGCTCCTGGTCAGGTTTCGCTGGCTGAACTTCCCGCCGTTTTTGGTCTCGGCCTCATGACCCTGCTGCGCGTGATGGTCATGATCGTGGTCGCCACCCTGATCTGGGTTCCGGTGGGCGTCTGGATCGGTCTGAATCCCCGCGTTGCCCAGACGGTTCAGCCGCTGGCTCAGTTTCTCGCTGCTTTTCCGGCCAACCTGATCTTCCCGGTGTTCGTGGTACTGATCGCCCGTTTCCACCTCAGTCCCAACGTGTTCCTGTCACCGCTGATCGTGCTTGGCACCCAGTGGTACATCCTGTTCAACGTCATTGCTGGCACCATCGCGATTCCCACCGATCTTAAGGAGGCGGCCCACGTGCAGGGCCTGCGCGGCTGGGTGTACTGGAGGCGCCTGATCCTGCCGAGCATCTTTCCGGCCTTCGTGACGGGCGGTATTACGGCGTCCGGTGGCTCCTGGAACGCCAGCATCGTGGCCGAAGTGGCGTCCTGGGGCGCTACCACCCTGAGCGCGGCTGGCCTGGGAGCATACATCGCACACTGGTCCACCGGAGAGTTCAATCCGCACGTCGCGCTGGGCATGCTGGTCATGGGGCTGTTCGTCCTGAGCTTCAACCGACTGTTCTGGCGACGGCTGTATACCATCGCCGAGGAACGTTACCGCCTCGGGTGAGATTAAGCCCCAGGGCAAGAGCGTCACGCTGTTCGAACACTATTCTGGGCCGTCAACCCTCCAGAGGAGCCCGTCATGACCAGAAACACTAGCGCCTCGGTCAGCCCTGTATTTGCGCGCCTGGCCCTCTCACGTCCGGGCACTCCGGTGCTCCTGGCTGCCGAGCACATCTCCAAGTCCTTCCAGACCCCCGACGGCAACGAGCTGCGCGTGCTGAACGACATCAGCCTGGACCTGCACGAACATGAGATCGTGGCACTGCTGGGCCGTTCTGGCAGCGGGAAAAGCACCTTGCTGAGGACCCTGCTGGGCCTGCTGCCTCCCACCTCCGGCTCGGTTCGTTACCGGGGTCAGCCGGTGCCCGGCCCGATGCCGGGCATGGCGATGGTCTTCCAGAGCTTCGCGCTGTTTCCCTGGCTTACCGTGCAGCAAAACGTTGAACTGGGCCTGGAAGCGCAGGGCGTAGCGTCCCGTGAGCGGCGTACCCGTGCCCTGGCCGCCATTGATCTGATCGGCCTGGACGGCTTTGAGAGCGCCTACCCCAAGGAACTGTCGGGCGGCATGCGGCAGCGGGTGGGTTTCGCGCGCGCCCTGGTGACTGCCCCGGACGTGCTGTTCATGGACGAAGCCTTCAGCGCGCTCGATGTGCTCACGAGCGAGACCCTCCGGAACGAACTGCTCGACCTGTTCCTGGAGGAACGGATCCCGACCCGGCTGCTGCTGCTGGTGACCCACAACATCGAGGAAGCGGTGCTGATGGCCCACCGGATCGTGATTCTGGCCCCCAATCCGGGACGCATCCGGGCAGAGATCAGGGTCAACCTGCCTTACCCGCGCGACCGCGAGACGGCAGAATTCAAGGAACTGGTCGAGCGCATCTACCACATCATGACCACTCGCCCGGAAGACGACGCTCGCCAGGTGATCGATCCGAGTGCGGACCGGAGCAGCATCGGCTACCGGCTGCCGACGGTGCAGATCAACTCGTTCATGGGCCTGATGGAGCGGGTCGCAAATGGCCCCGACTACGGACGCGAGGACCTGCCCAGGCTGGCCGACGATATGAGTTTGGAAGTCGACGACCTTTTTCCGCTGGTCGACGCTGCCGACATGCTGGGATTCGCCACCGTGCAGCGCGGTGATATCACCTTGACGTCGGAAGGTCAGGCGTTCGCTGCGGCTGACGTGCAGCAGCAGAAGGTGCTGTTCTCGCAGGCCCTGTTAACCCGGGTTCCGCTGGCGGCACATGTCCGGCAGGTGCTCGCTGGCCGCCCGGAACACCGCGCACCCGAAGAACGCTTCCTGCGGGAACTGGAAGACTTCATGAGTGCTGAGGACGCTGAGAAGGTGCTGAGCACCGCTATCGACTGGGGCCGCTTCGCTGAACTCTTCGAGTACGACTACAACAGCGGCGTGCTGATGCTCGAAACGTCCGAGGGGGTTCGAGATGAATGATGACAGCTTCGATACCACGGCGCAGAACCTGTTGTGGTTGCGGACATCCCTCGTTTCAGCGCTTCATGCATATGCTCGCCCATTCTGGCCAAGCGCGCTCGATTTATCTGGCCGGTTCTGGCAAGTTGTTGCTGGCAAGGTAGACCCGAGGATTAGCGGCAGCAGGTGGCCTGAAC
>JANXWI010000334.1 GCA_025351205.1 Deinococcus sp. | reverse complement strand
GGACCTGTGGTTCGTGGGCGTCAACCCTTACTACGTGGGGGCCGTCTGGATCGGCAGGCAGAAGGGCGGCAACATGGGCTACACCATCTACTCGGGCGAGTGGGCACCTCCCATCTGGAAGGCCATGATGGTTCCGCTGCTTCAGGGCAAGGCGGCGCGCGACTTTGCCCAGCCTCCGGGGATCAGCACGGTGCAGCACCCTGACCCCGGACCTTACGTCAAGGTCAGCGTGGCCGTGATCGACCCGTCGTACCGGGCCACGGCGAATGGCCTGACCGGGGTGCCGCTGCCCACCCTTCCACAGTACCGGGAAGCGGCGTTGCCGTCCGGTGGCGGCGGTCAGCTGGTGAGCCTCGACAGACTGACCCTGAAGCTGGCCACCGAGTTCACGCCCCCCGAGCGCGTCATCGTGCGCCGGGTGAGCGCCCTGGAGCTGCCCGCCTTCGCCCCAGACGCCGCGCCACAGCCACTGACCGAAGAGGCCCCCGATCCGGAGGCCGTGAAAAAACTGAGCGCGGGCAACGGCACCACCGACGGCATTCCCAACGCGCCCAAAAACTGAGTGGCCATCACAAACATCCAGCACAGATACCCAGAACAGATGCCCGGCTCACGCTTCTCGCCTACCCTGAAGCCATGAGCCGCCCGCACCTCCGTTTTCCTGTTCGTTCCGCGCCCCTGACCCTGCTGCTGCTGGCACTCGGAGCGTCGGGGCTGTCAAGCGCGCGGGTCAGGCTGGGCGAAGTGCTGCCCGCACACCCCTGGCAGAGCAGCGGGCGAGAGCTGGTGGTGCTGTACTCGCACGACTGCGGCGACATCGGACCGCTGTGGGGGGCGCTTGTCTCGGCGGGGCTGCCCATCCGCGCGGTGAATCCGGAGGAAACGCCCGCCCCGGCCCCGGCGGGCCTGACCCCCTGGCGCGGCGACGAGGCCACTCAGTTTTCGCGTTCGCTGAAGGTCAGCGCCTACCCGGCAGTGCTGCTGGTGCAGGACGGGCGCGTGCTGAACGCCTGGGAAGGGGATTTTGCGGCGGGAGATATCGGGGGGCTGAGGTGAATGCCCTCAACAAACGACTTGCCAAACGACTTGGTATTCGATTTTAACAGAAAATTGAGAATAATTCCGACAAATACTTGAAATGATCCCATATTGACTTTAACAGGCGAAGACTGGACACTCAATGCTATCAGTTCGTGGGGAATAATTAAAGATAACCAGCTCGTAGATTGGTACAATTCACCAAACTCCACTACCTTGAGTCTTGAGGTGTGTAGCCAATCTATACGTGCTGATCTGGGAACATCTGGCTTTGACCCACAGTTTCAACTGGAGAATGGCAGCATTCTACAGATATTTGTGACGCATGGTTTCGAGTCCTGGGTATATCGTGATGGTGATATTACTTTGGTTGGCTCTGGGCCCGCGATCATACAAACTCGACTTTTTTCAGCCGGGGCATCCCTCCCCCTGCCCCCTGCTAGCATCCCTGTATGCCCGCTACGCCCGACCTCTCGCTCGCAGGACTCGGCCTGGCCTTCCTGGCGGGGCTGATCTCGTTTCTGTCGCCGTGCGTGCTGCCACTGGTTCCCAGCTATCTGGGCGTGATCGGCGGGGCGCGGGCACCGCTGTGGCGGGCGCTGGGGTTCATCCTGGGCTTCGGGGTGGTGTTTATTGCGCTGGGAGCCACCGCGAGCGCTCTGGGAGCGGTGCTGGCTCCGCACAAGATTCTGCTGGGGCGCCTTGCAGGCGTGCTGATCGTGTTCTTCGGGCTGAGCATGCTGGGCCTGTTTAAATTGCCGATCATGATGCGAGATACCCGTGGGCTGGCGAGCGCCGACAAATACGGTCCGGTGGCATTGGGCGCGGCCTTTGCCTTCGGCTGGTCGCCCTGCCTGGGGCCGGTGCTGGGCAGCATTCTGGGGCTGGCGGCCAGCAGCGCCAGCCTGGGCAGCGGCGTGGGCCTGCTGGCGGTGTACACGCTGGGGCTGGCCGTGCCGTTTCTGCTGGCCGCCGTGCTGTGGGAGAGGCTGGGGCTGCGGCGGCTCAACCGCTTTGCGCCCGTTTTTGAGAAGATCGGCGGCGCGGTGCTGGTGATCGTCGGTGCGCTGATGGCGAGCGGCGAATTTACCCGGCTGGCGGGCTACGCCTTCAACATCCTGCCGGGCTGGTTGAAGATTTGAGTGCTGAAACCCCTGCCGTGCAGTTGCGGGGCATCTGGCTGCGACTGGGGCGCGACGCCGTGCTGCGAGGGCTGAATCTGGACGTGCAGGTGGGCGAGGCGGTCACGCTGCTGGGTCGCAACGGGGCGGGCAAGAGCACGCTGCTGCGCCTGATCGCCTCGGCGCTGTCCTGCACGCGCGGCGAGGGGCGCGTCTTCGGCTACGACCTGACAGACCGCCGCAGCGTGCGCGACCACGTTCATCTGCTGGGGCACGAGCTGGGGCTGTACCCGGACCTGACACCGCGCGAGAACCTGCGCTTCGCACTGAAAATGCATGGGCAGACTGGCGACATAGACGCCGCCCTGGAGCGGGTAGACCTGAGCCGCGCTGCCGAGCGCCGGGTGCGCTTTCTGTCGGCGGGCATGAAAAAGCGGCTGGCCCTGACCCGCCTCGCGCTGCTGGCCCGGCCCCTGGTGCTGGTGGACGAGCCGTTTGCCAACCTCGACGCCGAGGGGCGGGAGCTGGCGATACAGCTGCTGGCCGAAGCACAGGCGGCTGGAAGCACACTGATCATCGCAGCGCACGAGCCGGAGCTGAGTCTGCGGGTGGCTCCTCGGGCACTGGTGCTGGACGGCGGGGTACTGGGAGAGGGGGCGTGAACTGGCACCTGGATGCCAGGTCTACTCACCCCCTCCCAACCTCCCCCCTCAAGGGGGAGGGGTTAACGGCTAAGAAGGGGCAGTTTTATCTTTATCAGTGCGGGAAAGATTTAGGAGACTTCTCTCCGAGTCAAGGTCAACCAATCGAACCGCAAATGAATCTCGGTCCCTATGCCCCCTCCCCCTTGAGGGGGGAGGGCTGGGGAGGGGGTGGGCAGGCTGGGCATCCCAC
>JANXWI010000333.1 GCA_025351205.1 Deinococcus sp. | reverse complement strand
GCAAATGGATGACGCCTCCGCTTCTCTTAACCTGACTGCGCTATACTCAGATTCATTATGTCTACCGATGCCAAGCAGCGCCCGGTCTACGTCATCAGTGTGGCGGCGGAGCTGGTAGACATGCACCCACAGACGCTCCGGCTGTACGAGCGCAAGAACCTGATCCGCCCGGGGCGCAGCAGCGGCAAGACCCGGCTGTACTCCGAGCGCGACATCGACCACCTGCGCGAGATCCGGCGGCTGACCCAGGAGCTGGGCGTGAATCTGGCGGGCGTCGAGGAGGTGATGCGCCTTCAGCACGAACTCGACGACATTCAGGACGAGTTCGAGGCCGACATCGAGCGGCTGGAGGCGGAGATCAGGTCACGCGCGACACACGCGCTGCCGTCCAGCCAGGACGCCGCCCTAGATCCGCGTGACCGGCCCGTGTACGTCATTTCCATCGCCGCCGAGCTGGTGGACATGCACCCCCAGACGCTCCGGCTGTACGAACGCAAGAACCTGATCCGGCCCGGACGCAGCAGCGGCAAGACCCGGCTGTATTCCGAGCGAGACATCGACCACCTGCGCGAAATCCGGCGTTTCACCCAGGAACTGGGCGTGAATCTGGCGGGCGTCGAGGAGATCATGCGGCTGCGCTTTCAGCTGGAGGGTACGCGCGCCCGGCTGGAATACCGCATCGGCGACATTCAGCAGGACATCCAGAGCCGCATGACCAGGTGGCGCGAGTTGCCCAGTTCTGAGACCAGCTCAGATACGTTTAGCCCAGACACGCACGGTGGCCCAGATGATGTTTCAGACGATGATTCAGACGACGAACTCGGTGGTGCGGCAGTCCCGAACAGGTGACGGTCCAGCTGGATGGGGCGGTCTGGCCCGGTGAGCGTGCCGTGGGCGTGACCGGCCCGGTTCAGCTGGTGGGCGCGGGCGTGGCCTGCCTGAATCCCGCCGGAGAGGTGCTGCTGATCCGGCGGCGCGACAACGGCCTGTGGGACGTTCCCGGTGGGCGGGTGGAAGTGGGGGAGGGCACCGAAGTCGCCGCCCGCCGTGAGCTGCTGGAAGAAACCGGGCTGGAGGCTGGCCCGCTGGAACTGCTGGCGGTATTCAGCGGTCCTGAGACCCTGCACACCTACCCGGACGGCAACACGGTGGCCTGGGTCACGGTGCTGTACCTGTGCCGCTCGTTTTCGGGCCGCTGCGTGGCGGGAGACGACGCCGCCGAGGCGGGCTGGTTCGACCTCGAACAGCTGCCTGAACCGAGTTCGGCGACTGTACCGGGCTACCTGAATGCGGTCCGGGCGCGGTTGACCTGAAGTGGACTCAACCTCCATCTGGTACACCATTAAGGACGCCAATGCCCCCGCGCCCGCTATGATGACTCCTCAGTGAACAGGTCCAGCGTCTTTTTTCCAGTTTCGACGTGTCGCCGTGAGTGACCTGTGGGTGGTGGGTGACGTGCATGGCGCGCTGGGCAGCCTGCGGACCCTGCTGCAACGCGCCCGGCTGACCGACTTCGAGGACAACTGGCTGGGCGACGGCTCTGTGCTGGTGCTGCTGGGCGACCTGATGGACCGTGGCCCCGACGGGTTGGGAGTGCTGCGGCTGGTGCAGCGGCTGGAGGCGCAGGCGCAGCAGGCGGGCGGGCAGGTGATCAGCCTGCTGGGCAACCACGAGGTCATGATGCTGGCCGCGCTGCGCTTCCGGGGCGGGCGCAGGGTGGGCGGTGACCCGTATGGCCTGTATACCTACTGGAAGGAAAACGGCGGCCACCTGCGCGACCTGTCGCAGCTGGAACCCGCCGACCTGGAATGGCTGGAGGCACGTCCGGCCATGCACCTGCACAGCGACTGGCTGCTGCTGCACGCCGACTCGGGGCTGTATCTGCGCCTGGGCGAGTCGCTGTCCAGGGTCAACGAACTGGCCGCCGCCATGCTGCGGGCCAGGACGCCCGAAACCTGGGTGGACTTCCTGAACGCCTTCGCCGAGCGCGAACTGTACAGTGCCGAGGACGGCCAGGAGCAGGCCGCAGGAACGTTGCGGGCGTTCGGGGGCAGGCGGCTGGTGCACGGGCACACCCCGGTGTTCGTGCTCAGCGGCGCGCCCGCTGGCCCGCTGATGTCGCCGCACCGCTACGCCGGGGGGCTGGTGCTGGGCCTGGACAGCGCGATGGCCTACCAGCAGGGGGCGGGCTTCATGGTGCGCCTCGACGATGACGCGGGCCGACTGGACAGCGTGGAGTACAGCGGCGTGCTGGAGACCATCTACCTGACCGAGCCGGGCCTGGACGTGGCGCTCGCGGCTGCCGCGCCCGCAGACCGTCCCGGGCGCTGAACATGTGCGAACTGTTCTAGACTTGCTGGCATGACCCAGCCGACGATTCAGCCGAATATCCTGCCGACGCTCACCGACCTGGGCGAACACTACACCCCGGAGGCCCGGGCACGGGCCGAGGCCGAGCTGTTCGAGCTGCTGCGTATTCCGTCGGTCAGCGCCGACCCGGCCCACGCGGGCGACATGCGCCGCGCCGCCGAGTACCTGCGGGCCAAGCTCAGCGCCCTGGGCTTCGCGGCCCGCGTGGACGACACGCCGGGGCACCCGCTGGTGTACGCCGAACACCTGAACGCCCCCGGCAAACCAACCGTGCTGATCTACGGCCATTATGACGTGCAGCCCGAGGCCCCGCTCGAAAAATGGCAGACCCCGCCCTTCGAGCCGACGGTGCGGGAAGGCCGGGTCTATGCGCGCGGCGCCACCGACGACAAGGGGCAGGCCTACGCCCACATCCGGGCGGTAGAGCTGCTGCTGGGCCAGAACCAGGGAAACACGTTGCCCCTGAACGTCAAATTTCTGCTGGAAGGCGAGGAGGAGGTGGGCAGCCCCAACCTGGAGGGGTACGTCCGCCAGCACCAGGACGCCCTGGGGGCCGACGCGGTGATCATCTCCGACGGTTCGCGCTTCGCTCCGGACGTGCCCACCGTGACCTACGGGCTGCGTGGCCTGAGCTACGTCGAGGTGCAGGTGACCGGGGCCAACCGCGACCTGCACAGCGGCAGCTACGGCGGGGCCGCGCCCAATCCGATAGGCGCGCTGGCGACCATCATCTCGCGCCTGAAAGACGACCAGGGCCGCGTGACCATTCCGGGCTTCTACGACGGCGTGGAGGAGCTGAGCGACGCCGAGCGCCAGATGTGGGCCACGCTGCCGCACGACGACGCCGAATTTGCCGCGAGCATCGGGGCCAGCGCCCTGCCCGGCGAGGCCGGATACAGCAC
>JANXWI010000168.1 GCA_025351205.1 Deinococcus sp. | reverse complement strand
GTTTTGCACGGCTGACCCGGACCACCCCCAAGCACATGACCAAGCCCCTACCCCATTCCCAGTCTCTGCCAGATCAGTCTCTGCCAGATCAGTCACTGTCGGGCGCCCCAGGTGTGCTGCCAGCAGTGAAGCTGTCCTTGTCTGTCCAGGCCCCGGCGGTGAGCGGCACCCACTTTCACCTGATGGGCATCGGCGGCATCGGGCTGAGCGCCTTTGCCCGTATTCTCAAGGCGAGGGGCTTTATGGTCTCGGGCTGCGACTCCGCCGATTCCGAGCTGACCCGCCAGCTGGTGGAGGAGGGCATAGAAGTGTGTATCGGGCACGCGGCCAGCCACCTGAGCGGCGTGGACGTGCTGATCGCCTCCGAGGCTGTGGAGCGGGACCACCCCGAGATTGCGGCGGCGCGGGCGGCGGGCACCGAGGTGCGGCCCCGCATGGCGCTGATGGGCGAGCTGCTGCTCAGCGGCCCCTCGGTGGGCGTGGTGGGCACCCACGGCAAGACCACCACCACCAGCATGATTGCCGTTGCCATGCACGGCGCGGGCCTGGACCCGGCAGCCTTCGTGGGCGGCATCATTCCGCAGTTCGGCAGCAACGCGCGGGCCGGGCAGGGGCCGTTCGTCGCAGAAATAGACGAGTCCGATCAGGCCTTCCAGACGCTGCGCTGCCAGACCGCCGTCTTCCTGAATGCCGACGACGACCACATCGGCACGCCCGGCAAGAGTCAGGCGGTGTACTGGGAGACCGTCGAGGAGCAGCACGCCGCCTTTGGGCGCTTCGTGGGACAGGCCGTGCGGGTGCTGTACTGCCACGACTGGCCCGGCCTGCCGGAGTTTCTGGGCGCGGATCAGGTGGCCCTGGGCTACGGGTTGCAGGAAGGGGCCGATTACCGTGCAACCGAGCTGCGCCCCGACCCCGAGGGCACCAGTTTCAGCGTCACCTTCCGGGGCGAGACGTTGGGGCAGGCCCGCGTGGCGATGCCGGGGCTGCACAACGTTCAGAACGCGCTGGCGGCGCTGGCGGTAACCCACCTGTACGGCGGAGATTTCGCCCTGGCCGCCGCCGCGCTCGCCGACTTCGGTGGGCCGCGCCGCCGCTGGGAGCGGGTGGGCAGCCTGGGCGGGGCGATCATCATCGACGACTACGCCCACAACGCGGCCAAGGTGGCGGCGGTGGTGGGCGCAGCGCGTCAAACCGGGCGGCGGGTGCGCATCGTGTTCCAGCCGCACCGCTACCTGCGCACCCAGCAGTCGTGGCCCCGCCTGGCTGATTCTCTCATGCCCGCCGACGAGGTGATTCTGCTCGACATCGCCTCGGCGGGCGAGGACGTGATCGCGGGCATCGACAGCACACTGATCGCCCACCGCATGTATGAACAGGGCCACCGTGGCATTCATTACCTGCCGGGCCAGGGGCAGGCGCTGGCCTACCTGCGCGGCAGCGTGCAGCCCGGCGACGTGATCGTGACGGTGGGTGCTGGCGACGTGTGGAAGATCGGGCGCGAACTGGCGGGCGTCCCGTTTTGAGCGGCCCCGCCCAGAGGAGTGCGCCCAGCCCTGTCGTCAGCCAGACCGGGGCGCGGGTCGAGCGTCAGCCGCTGTCGCGCTACACCACCCTGGGCGTGGGCGGCGAGGCCCAGGTCTGGACGGTGGCTGACCACGCCCAGCTCGCCGAGGCCATGAGCGCGCCCTACCGTATTCTGGGCGGCGGCAGCAACCTGGTGGTGGCCGACGGGGGCCTGAGCGAGCGCGTGATCCGGCTGGGCGGTCAGTTCGCGGCCACAGACCTGACCCCCGACCCGGCACTGAGCACCCCTGAGCAGCTCGTGACCGGCTGGGTGGGCGGCGGCGTGCCCCTGCCGGGCCTGCTGCGCAGGTTGCAGCGGCTCGGTTACAGCAATCTGGAGGGCACCGTGGGCATCCCGGCGCAGCTCGGCGGGGCCATCTGGATGAACGCCGGAACCCGTTTCGGGGAGGCGTTTGACGGCCTGCACAGCCTGGAGATCGCCTCGCCGGAAGGGACGCGCACCGTGACCCCGTTTGACCTGCCCTGGGGGTACCGCGACAGCGGCATTCCGCGCAACCACATCGTGACCCGCGCCCGCCTGAAGCTGCGGCGCAGCAGCCCGGAAGCGGTTCAGGAGCGGATGGACGCCGCCGATCTCGCCCGCAAGGGCCAGCCCAAGAACCGCACGCCCGGTTGCGCCTTCAAGAACCCGACCCTTCCAAACGGAGATCGGCCCGGTGGTCAGCGTCTGAGCGCAGGCAAACTGTTCGACGAGGCGGGCCTCAAGGGCAGCCGCGTCGGCCACGCCATGATCGCGCCGGAACACGCCAACTTCATCGTCAATCTGGGCGGGGCGAGCGCCGCCGACGTTCACGCGCTGCTGGACCTGATGCGTGAACGGGTCGGCGTGCCCCTGGAACTGGAATACGAGCTGTGGCCCTGATGGCGGACGCAGACGTGCTGGCCGCGCCGGAACGTTCCAGGCGTCCGGGTGCGCGCGTGTGGTGGAGTCTACTGGCGTTGTCGTCTGCTCTGGCCGTGCTGGCGGGCCTGTGGTTCGTGCTGCCCATCCGCAGCGTCACGGTCACGGGCAACCGGCACCTGAGCGCCGCGCAGGCCCTGGGGCTGGCCGGGTTGACGCCGCCCTTCTACGGAGTCCAGAGGCCGGGCGGCTGGCTGTACTACGGCGGCTGGCGGGCGGCGGGGCTGCGAGCCTCGCCCTGGGTGGCCTCGGCACAGATCGTGAGGCACTTTCCGGGGCGCGTGGAGCTGAACATCACCGAGCGCGTTCCGGTGGCCCGCTGGCAGCAGCCCGCTGGCGGGGTGGTCTCCATCGCCCTAGACGGCACGGTTCTGCCCGGGGCCGCGCTCACCGGACCGCTGCTCGTCGGCTGGGGACCGGACCGCCTGATGCTGGCGCGCCGTGCCGCACAGGCGTTTGGACGCTACACTGTGGAATCGGTACGGTATACGCCGTCAGGCGTGGTCGTTCAGACGGCGCAGGGCAGTGTCTGGAGTGGAACTCTGGATTCCTTGCTTAAGTATTCGGGCAGTGTCAAGATGTTTGCTGGAAAGCGAATCAATATCTATCCCTGGGGGGTGAGCGTCCAGCAATGAAGGACAACCTGATTATTGTCGGTCTGGACATCGGCACCACAAAAATCACCACCGTGATAGGCGAAATCGCTGCGGACGGCAGCGTGGACATAATCGGCGAGGGGACCGTGCCCAGCGAGGGCATCAAGCGCGGCGCGGTGGTCAACCTGGAGCGCACCACGGCGGCCATTCGCACCTCGGTGGCGGCTGCCGAGCGGGTGTCGGGCGTCAAGGTCGCCCAGGCCTACGTGAGCGTGGCGGGCAACCACACCCGCGCGCTCACCAGTCACGGGCTGGCGGCCATCCGGCGCAGCCAGGAAATTACGGTGGCCGACGTGGAGCGCTCAATCGAGAATGCCCGCGCGGTGCCGCTGGACCCCAACCTGGAAGTCATTCACGCCATTCCCCAGGAATACGTCGTGGACGGCCAGGAGGGCATCAAGAGTCCGGTGGGCATGCACGGCATCCGGCTGGAAGTGGACGTACACATCGTGGCGGGCAGCGCCGGGCCGCTCGCCAACCTGCGCCGCTGCGTGCAGGAGGCGGGACTCAATGTGCGCGGCCTGGTGCTGGAGTCGCTGGCGTCCGGCACGGCGGTCCTGGACGCCGCCGAGCGCGACCAGACGGTGGTGGTGATCGACATGGGCGGTGGCACCACCGACGTAGGCGTGTTCAAGCGCGGCAACCTCAGCCACTCGGCCTGTATTCCGATTGGCGGCGACCACGTGACCACCGACCTGGCGCAGATTCTCAAGATCCCGATGGAAGAGGCCGAGAACGTCAAGCGCAAGTACGGCGCGGCCCTGCCGGAGCTGGCCGACCCCGACCTGATGCTGGAGATCACCAGCGCTTCGGGGTCCACGCACGCCATCAGCGCCTTTGACCTGAGCCGGATCATCAAGCCGCGCATCGCCGAGATCTACGGCATGGTGCGCGACGAGATCGACGCGGCGCTGGGGCCGGTCGAGCTGATCGCCAGCGGGGTGGTGCTCACGGGCGGCGGCGCTCTGTTGCGGGGCGTCTCCGAGCTGGCCCGCGAGCGCTTCCGGCTGCCGGTGCGGGTGGGCCGCCCACGCGGTTTTGGTGGCCTGACCGACATCGTGGCCGGGCCGGTTCACGCCGCCGCCGTGGGTCTGGTGCTGTACGCCGCCGAGCAGCAGGCCGGGCCGGTGGGCGTGGCCTTACAGCCGGTGATGGTGACCAGCGGCAGTGGTGCGGGCCTGTCTTCCAGGCCGGCCACCGATCAGTCGGGGGAACTCGTCCCGCCCCAGGTGGACGACGACCTGGGATTGACACCCAACAAGGCCGGCAAACCTCCCAAGACGGGCGACGAGAAGACACTGGTCGACAAGGTCAAGAACTTTTTCAAAGACTGGATCTGAAATCAGAAAGAATCAGATTGCTCTGTCCGACAACGAAATCCATAAGCTTTTTGAACCAGCAGATGTGCTTTCTGTAGACATTACACTTTCTCAATGTTTCTCCGATTGAGTACCGAGGCCGTCTGAACCCCGGTCACTCTTCCGGCGTCCAGACGCTGTCGATCTGCACGCCGTAGCGCAGCAGGATGGTCTTCAGGCGCTGCATGGCGCTCAGGGCCGCCTGCCGGTCCTCCGGGCCGAACACCAGCGTCAGTGCTGCTCTGGTCAGTGCTGCTCTGCCCGGGGCGGCTCCGGTCACATGCTCAGACGGCTGAAGACGGGAGCGTTGGGGCCGGGGCGGCTCGGCCTGTACCTGGAGCGGGCGGGCGAAGGCCGGGTCTTTCATCAGGTCACGCAGCACCCTGGCAAAGGTGATCTCGTCGATGCCTTCGAGCGCAAAGCGGATGCCGTCCGGTGCCGGGGGTGGGATCATAGGGACGCCGATTGTACAGAATCTGCCCGTGCAAAATCCGCGTGTACGGAATCCGATTATACTCACGCAGGTCGTGGTTTCGTTCCGGCCAGCACACCATCAACTGATCGAACGAAGGTTTAATTCCCCTCCACTTTTGTGGGACTGGTACAGCTCGCAGAGACGGTGAGGGGGAAGCGGGCTGAGCGTCTCAGGACGTCTGGCCGGACGCGCCCACTGAACAACTGACGCTGTGCTGGCCGGCGTGGCTTTACTTTAAGGCCGGGCTAAGCTCCAACGCGGCGGCTGGTCTATGGACTGTGCTGGTCTGTAGACTGCGCCGGTCTGTAGACTGCGTCCATGTTCGCTCCCCGGCAGGTTCCATGCCCGTAACTTCCATGCTCGTAACCCCACAGGTCCAGTCGCTGCTGACCCGCGAACGCAGCCTGCTGGCCGACCTTCAGGCGTTTCTGGTGGTTCAGGGCGCGCCCCCGGAGGCCGCGATGCAGGCGCGACAGGCGATGCAGAACCTTGACGAGAGCTTCCTGCTGGTGGTGGTCGGAGAATTCAACGCGGGCAAGTCGAGCTTCGTCAACGCGCTGCTGGGCGAGGCGGTGCTGCCCGAGGGCGTGACGCCCACCACAGACCGCATCTACGTGCTCGTTCACGGCGAAGCGGTAGACGGCAAGGCGGCGGAGCCGGAGGCCACCGGCGACCCTTTCGTGGTGCGGCTGAAAGTTCCCATACCGGCGCTCGACGGCGTGGCCCTGGTCGATACGCCCGGCACCAACGCCATCGTGCAGCAGCATCAGGTCCTCACCGAAGGCTTTCTGCCCCGCGCCGACCTGCTGCTGTTTCTGACCAGCGCCGACCGCCCGTTTACCGAGTCGGAGCGGCAGTTTCTGGCGCTGGCCGCGCGCTGGGGCCGCACCGTCATCATGGTGGTCAACAAGGCCGACCTGCTCGAAACGCAAGGGCAGCGCGAAGAGGTGCGCGCCTTTGTCGAGGCGGGGGCGCGGCGCGAGCTGAACCTGACGCCGCCGGTGTACCTGGTGTCGGCACGCCGGGAGCAGCGGGCCGCCGCCACTGGGGGAGACGAGGGCTTCCGGGCGCTGCGGGACGCCCTCCAGGCGAGGCTGGGCGAACGCGAACGCACCCGCCTGAAGCTGGGCAGCCCGCTCAACGCCGCCGCCGAGATTCTGGGCGGCGAGGAGCGGCGCTCGGCAGCGGCGCGCGACACGCTCAAGGCCGACCTGGACACCCTGGCCAGCCTGGAGGCCCAGCGCACGCGCCACCAGGAGACCATGCAGGGCGAACTCGACGGGCAGCTGAACCGCCTGGGACGCCTGCTCTCCGAGTTCGAGGCGCGGGCCGACAGGTTCATCGACGCCTCGCTGCGGCTGGGCAATTTCCGCACCCTGTTCAACGCGCGCACACTGGAGACCCAGTTCCGTGAACAGGCCATTTCCGACCTTCCAGCGGCCATCGAGCGGCAGTTTGCCACCATGATCGACCGCTTCGTGGAGGCCAACCTGCACTTCTGGGAAGACGTGCAGGCCTTTCTGATCCGCCGCCAGCCGCCCGGCGAGATCGCCCGCACGCGCTTTTCCTATGACCGCCACGCCCTGATCGAGGGCATCGCGGGCAGTGCCAGCCGCCACATCGCCGAGGTGACCGAGGCGCAGCTGACCCACCAGCTGGCTGCCGACACCGAGGAGGCCATGAAGGGCGTGGTCGGCCTGGGCGCGGGCGGCGTGGGCATCGGGGTGATCGGGGCGGTGCTGGCCGGAACGCTGGCCGCCGACTTCACCTTCATCTTCAGCGGCCTGGCAGTCGGCAGCCTGGGCCTGCTGATCCTGCCCGCCCGCCGCCTGAAAGCGCTGCGGCAGCTGCGACTCAAGGTGACCGAGCTGCGCGAATCGCTGGAGGCCATCGTGCGGCGCGAGTACGGGCGTGAACAGGAGCGGGCCGACGCGCGGCTACAGGACGCCATGAGTCCGTTCACCCGTTTTATCGAGGGCGAACAGCAGCGGCTCCAGGCAGCACAGACACAGGCCGGTGCATTGCGCGATCAACTCGAAGGCCTGCAAAAAGAAGTGAGTGCCGTTTGAGGTCTGGTCACGTGCAGGTGTAGAGCCGGTGTGCCTGACTCGGTGCGCCTGACCTGACGCGCCTGACCTGAACTGCTGAACCGTTCTCTGGTGCTTTTTGGTGTGCTTGACACCTTTTGAGACGGGTGATACTATCCTTCTTCGGAAGTGACCAAGGCCGGGAAACCGCGCACTGGCCCCTCCGCGCTCAGGAAGCGGTTTCCGACGCCCCGATCTCACAGCGGTCTGCCACCCTAGCTCAACTGGTAGAGCACCCGATTTGTAATCGGAAGGTTAGGAGTTCGATTCTCCTGGGTGGCCCCAACGCTCTACAGGTCGCCACGCCCGCAGAGTGAGTGAACCCGGGGATGTCTCCGGGCCACGAGGTAGGACGGGTAGGTGGCCGAGTGGTTAAAGGCGACAGACTGTAAATCTGTTCTCTTTCGAGTACGGCGGTTCGAATCCGCCCCTGCCCACCACTGCGGGAATAGCTCAGTTGGTAGAGCGTTAGCTTCCCAAGCTAAATGTCGCGAGTTCGAGTCTCGTTTCCCGCTCCAAATCCCTGTAATTTTTCGGCAATTTTCGCGCTTGTGTAGCTCAGTGGTAGAGCACTCCCTTGGTAAGGGAGAGGTCGTCAGTTCAATCCTGACCACAAGCTCCAACGTCCGCGATCCGGCCCGCCCATGTGCGGGCCATGTTGCTGTGTGCCGCCTATGAAGGCTGGACCAGGCTTCAGGGCAGACAGGCTCACGTTGTATGGGCTAGCATTCTCAGGCGAGTCGGGCATTATTTCCGCAGCACCTTCCGGGTGGCGGAACCCCTTAACAGGGATCTACGGAGGAAGTCATCATGGCGAAAGGAACGTTCGAACGCACGAAGCCGCATGTAAACGTGGGGACCATCGGTCACGTGGACCACGGCAAAACCACCCTGACCGCCGCCATCACCTTCACGGCGGCCTCGGCAGATCCCAGCATCGAGACCCAGCGTTACGACCAGATCGACAAGGCCCCCGAAGAGAAGGCGCGCGGCATCACCATCAACACCGCCCACGTGGAATACAACACCACCGCCCGTCACTACTCCCACGTGGACTGCCCCGGTCACGCCGACTACGTCAAGAACATGATCACCGGCGCAGCCCAGATGGACGGCGCCATCCTGGTCGTCAGCTCTGCTGACGGCCCGATGCCCCAGACCCGTGAGCACATCCTGCTGGCCCGTCAGGTGGGCGTGCCGCACATCGTGGTGTTCATGAACAAGGTCGACATGGTGGACGACGAAGAGCTGCTGGAACTGGTCGAGATGGAAGTGCGCGAGCTGCTCAGCAAGTACGAATTTCCCGGCGATGACCTGCCCGTGATCAAGGGCAGCGCCCTTCAGGCGCTGAACGCGCTGATCGCCGATCCCAAGATGGCGCGCGGCGGCAACAAGTGGGTGGACGGCATCTGGGAGCTGCTCGACGCGGTGGACACCTACATCCCCACCCCCGAGCGCGACACCGACAAGGCCTTCCTGATGCCCGTCGAAGACGTGTTCACCATCAC